>JAZKGK010000136.1:0-17924 GCA_040385915.1 Bacteroidota bacterium | reverse complement strand
GGACAAAACCAAACACTAACCAATTGGATAGCCCGTAAATTAAAAATTTAGTGCGAGTCCACTATCCTTTATGACGAAAGCATAGGTATGACGAAAGCATAGGCAGTTATTGGTTTTAATCACTTACTTGTATAAAAATGGGTGGACTGGTGGGGACGCCACGGGGAGCGCGATCAAAAGAACAATACGGACAAATAAGTATGCGGTATTAGTTGTCGCATTTACCCCCTTAATTAGTCGCTTTCACACAGCTTCCTATTCGTTTATTGATGGTAGGTTTGCCTAAGATTTAAATGACGTATAAACGATAAAAATGACAACTGATCTTTGGATTAACCTGCCAGTAAAAAACATCGCTCAATCAAAAGCGTTTTTCACCCAACTTGGATTTACCTTTAACCTGCAACATGGCAATAGCGATAATTCTGCCTGCTTATTAATTGGGCAAAAAAATGTGGTGGTCATGCTTTTTGATGAACCCACTTTCCAAGGATTTATCAACAGTACTATTGCTCCAGCAGCCAATGGAAACGAGGTATTGCTTTCCGTGGGCGTTGAAAGCAAAGACGAAGTGGATGCATTAGCCAAGAAAGCCATCGCTGCGGGTGGCAGCAGTAACCATCAACCTAAGGAAATGCAAGGATGGATGTATGGCTGTGTTTTTACCGATTTAGATGGGCATAAGTGGAATGTGCTATACATGGATATGAGCAAAATGACGAATTAAGTAAAGTCAGCTTTTATCAAACTCATTTACATAACACAAAAAGAATGGAAACAAGAAAGACCGCTATCTTTTTTCCAGCCATCAGCACCAACGCCTACTTTAGTTAGTGGTAGACACGTTGGTTTTGGCCATGGCTTGGTATCCACCAGCCACCTCTACCACATTCTCCCATCCGCGAGATTGGAGAATAGAAGCGGCAATCATAGAGCGATAGCCGCTGCCGCAATAAAGGTATACGGGCAGGTCTTTGGGAATGTCTGCCAAGTGTTCATTCAAACTATCCAGCGGCGTGTTGATGGCTCCCTCCACGTGCGCAGCCTGATACTCGTTGGGCTTGCGGACATCAAACACAGGGCATTTTGCGGAGGCAAATTGCTGGGCAAATTCCGCTGCTGACATAGATTGGATCTCCTCTACTTCTCTGCCAGAGCTTTTCCATGAATCAATGCCACCCTTTAAGAAACCCAGCGTACGGTCATAGCCTACCCGCGCCAGTCGAGTGACCACTTCTTCTTCCCGCCCTGGTTCGGTAATGAGCAGGATGGGGTGACTAACACCAGGAATGAGCGAACCAACCCAGGGAGCAAACCCGCCGTCGATGCCGATATTGATTGCGTTGGGAACAAACCCTTTAGCGAATGTCTGGGATGGGCGCGTATCTAGCACCAAGGCACCAGTTTTGTTGGCCACTACCTCAAATTCGTCCGGCGAAAGAGCGCATAAACCTTGCTTCAGCACTTGGTCAATGCTTTCGTAGCCTTCTTTATTCATGCGCACATTTTCCGGGAAATAGGCCGGAGGAGGCAATAATCCTTCGGTTACTTCCTGGATAAATTCTTCTTTGGTCATATTGGCTCGCAGGGCATAATTGGTCTGTTTTTGATGCCCCAACGAATCCGCTGTTTCCTTGGACATGTGCTTTCCACAAGCCGAACCCGCCCCATGCGCCGGATAAACCATAATGTCATCAGACAAGGGCATAATCTTCAGTCGGAGGGAATCATAGAGCATACCAGCCAAGTCTTCCTGGGTTACATTCCCAGCCTTCTGTGCCAGATCGGGTCGGCCCACATCGCCCAGAAATAGGGTGTCTCCGCTGAAAATAGCGTAGTCGTTTCCTGACTCATCCTTGAGCAAATACGTGGTTGACTCCATCGTATGGCCTGGCGTATGAAGCACCTGTATGGTGGCTTTTCCTACCTTTAATACTTCTCCGTCTCTGGCCACATGAGCATCAAATAAGGGGCTTGCCGTTGGGCCGTACACAATCTTCGCGCCCGTTTTGGCAGCCAGGTCGAGGTGCCCGGAAACAAAGTCAGCGTGGAAATGCGTTTCCAGCACATATTTGATGGTCGCGCCATCTGCCAGGGCTCGGCTTAGGTAAGGAGCTACTTCCCGCAGCGGATCAATAATGACTGCATCGCCTTCCGATTGTATATAATAAGCCCCTTGAGCCAAGCATCCAGTATATATTTGTTCTACTTTCATTGTTTGGTCAATTTTTAATTTTGTGGGATATAGGCTGCAAGCGTGTGTTGGTCAGTGATGACAGTCACACTGGCTAAAATTTATCAGGGAATCTCTTTCCAGATGATATACATTCCCATCAATAACACAAACCAGCCAAAAGAAGCTTTCAACCTTTGGCCTTCTACAAATTGGGAAAGATAGCTGCCCAGGAAAATGCCTCCTACAGCAATGGCGGCAATCACCATCACAAAGGCATAGTCGATGGGCTGCCCCGAACCGACATCGCCCAGAAAGCCGATCAGCGAGTTGGCAGCAATGATGAGCAGGGAAGTACCCACCGCCTTTTTCATGGGTAGTCCAGCCAATATTACCAGGGCAGGAATAATTAAAAATCCTCCTCCGGCACCAACCAAGCCAGTAATTATACCTACCACTAGCCCAATGGGCAGCAGCAACCCGATTTTCTGCTTTACCAGCGTATCTGCTGGTATTGTCTCCCGCTGGTGGCGTATCATGCGGATAGCCGCCGCCACCATCAGTAGGGAAAAGAACACCATAATGGCCTCGTCCTTGGTAATTACCCACTTGCCAAGGGTGATGAGTTGCGGGGGTATGAAAGGAATAAGTAAACGACGGGTCAGATAAACAGTGATAAAGGAAGGAATGGCAAACATGGTAGTTGCCCGAAAATCGACCAGGTGTTTCACGCTATTTTGTATGCCACCCACCAGCGCGGTTGTGCCTACAATAAACAACGAATACGCAGTAGCCAGGCTAGGTTCCACATGAAAGAGGTAAACCAATACGGGAATGGTCAGGATAGACCCTCCACTTCCCACTAATCCTAATGAAATGCCAATCAGTGCAGAAGCAACGTACCCGATTATAGGATGCATAAGGGTTGTTTTTATGCAAAGATGTATAGAGTGGATACCTTTCAGTGTATGGAAGCGAACCTAAATCAAAGCCAATAACTTAGGTCGGGAAGCAGGTATAGCTGAAATAGATGCCCGAATGCCTCAGCGTTTTTATAACTTCCGTAACCAGATATTGCGGTAGCTGACAGGGTCGCCATGGTCTTGTAAGTGAAGGGGGCTGTCGCCATGAGCAGTATAGGTAGGCAAACCGATATAAGGCGTATCGCCGCGAATATCGAGGTTGTTTTGAACCAACACCCCATTGTGCAAGACCGTAATCCGGGCTGGCGAGAATAGGGAGCCATCTTCTTTGAAACGGGGAGCTGTATAAATAATGTCGTATACATTCCATTCTCCTGGCTTACGCATGGCATTTACCAACGGAGGCTTTTGTTTGTAAATACTACCCGCTTGGCCATTGGCATAGGTACGGTTGTTGTAACTATCGAGCACTTGTAATTCGTAGCGGTCTTGCAGAAAAATGCCGCTATTGCTGCGTGCCTGGCTCTGTCCCGTGGCATCGGCAGGCACCCGCCACTCAATATGAAGCTGGCAATCGCCAAATTTTTCTTTGGTTGTAATATCGCCCGTGCCTTTTTTAACGGTGACAATCCCCTCTTTTACTTCCCACTTAGCTTCGCCGTCTTTTCCTTTCCATTTTGACAAATCTTTGCCGTCGAATAGAACGATGGCATCAGAAGGGGCAGTCATGGCGGCGTTGGCGGTGTGGCTGCCTGGGGTAACTACTCTTACTTCTGGCTCCCAAAATTCGGTCATTTCATGGGTCATCGGCGGAGTAACGGGCGTTGTCGTCTGCGCTTGTACTTGACTAATAGTAAGGCTACATGTAGCTGCTATGAGTAGCCTTATGGTATTGGTAAAAAAACAGGGAGTATCCATATGATTGACTATTGATGAGGACGTGTACAAATTAGAAAAAGGTGTCGTACAACAAATATATATTCAATGTCATAATAATGGCCGCCACTGCCCAGCTAATAATTTTCAGCCCTTTGCTGTTGGCAAATTCCCCCATTTTCGCTTGATCGCTGGTAAATAATACCAACGGAACAACGGCAAAACTTAGCTGTAGAGATAGAATTACTTGGCTTAACACCAGCAAATCGCCAGTAGCTTTGTCGCCGTAGAGAAGGGTCACGATCAGGGCTGGAATGATGGCGATGAGGCGCGTAATGAGCCGCCTTAGCCAAGGTTTCAACCGAATATTCAGAAAGCCTTCCATCACGATCTGGCCAGCCATGGTACCCGTTAAGGTAGAATTCTGTCCCGCAGCCAACAGGGCAACTGCGAAGAATATACCTGCGAATTTGACCCCCAGCACCGGATCGAGCAGTTTGTGGGCATCGGTAATATCGGCTACGTGCTGATAGCCCGTATTATGAAACGTGGCAGCAGCCACAATGAGAATGGCTGCGTTTACAAAGAAAGCCAGCCCTAGAGAAATGGTTGAATCAATGGTTCCGAACTTAATGGCTTCCCGTTTGCCAGTCGTATCCTTATCGAAGTTGCGGGTTTGCACAATGCTGGAATGCAGATACAGGTTGTGTGGCATCACGGTAGCACCCAAAATGCCAATGGCCACATATAACATGGCGGGATTGGTAATAATTTCGGAGCGGGGAATGAATCCGCCAAAAATGGCCTGTACTGATGGCTGCGACACGATAATTTCGTACAGGAAACAGAAAAAGATGACGGCAATAAGGGCGGCTACGGTACTTTCAATCAGACGAAAACCCTTTTGTTGCAACAATAAAACAAGCAAAACGTCGAGTACCGTAACTACAACTCCCACCACCAGAGGGAGGCCAAACAGCAAATTTAAGGCAATAGCCGAGCCAATCACCTCTGCCAGATCGCAAGCTGCAATGGCTATTTCGCAAAGCACCCACAATGCCAAACTCACTGGCCGGGAATAATGATCTCGACAGGCTTGCGCCAAATCTCGCCCTGTGGCAACGCCTAGCTTCAAGGACAGGTGTTGCAGTAACATTGCAAAAAGGTTCGATATCAGAATGACTATCAGAAGCGTATAACCAAATTTTGCGCCACCAGCAATATCAGTAGCCCAGTTTCCTGGATCCATGTAACCTACAGCTACCATCAGTCCTGGCCCAGCAAATGCCAATAATTTTCGCCAGAAGCCCACATTCTTAGGCACTGCAATAGTGCCGTAGCTTTCGGGCAAAGAATGATTGGTTATAGGGCGCCGCCACCCCTCCAATAAAGGCGACGACTCTAGTATATTTTTTTCCACAGGTCCACTTTTAAACATAGTCAACACACTTTGTTGAACAAATATACAGAATTTTAGTTTTTAAAAAATAATTAATCTTATTTATTAAAAATATATTTTAGACTAGTCTAAAATATATTTTATCACAACTGTTCTATTTTATGTGATCTGTTCGTTTATATTTGGATAAATTGCATTGTATTCAGGTGCGATTATGAATTTGTAGCAATCAATTCAAGAGTAATGCATTCATTCACGGAAGAAAACTATCTCAAAGCCATATACGCGTTAACTCAGAAAAGTGATGGCGAAATAAATACCAATGCCATTGCGGAGAGGGTATCGACTAAGGCTGCCTCGGTGACGGATATGCTGAAAAAACTAGCCGAGAAACAGCTTATCAACTACCAGAAGTACCAGGGAGTAACGCTGACAGAAGCGGGTAAGAAGACTGCCTTGAACATTGTGAGGCGCCACCGCCTATGGGAGGTATTCCTGGTAGATAAGCTAGGATTTGGCTGGCACGAAGTACATACGCTTGCCGAAGAACTGGAGCACATCAAATCCGACGAACTGATTGATAAATTAGAAGCTTTTCTAGGCAACCCACAGGTAGATCCACACGGTGACCCCATTCCTGATCACGCAGGCAAAATGATGCATTCCTCGGCTGATAAATTATCAGAGTCAGCTATGAACCAAGCAGTTGTGATGACTGGCGTGCTGGAACACTCTTCTGCTTTTCTGCAATACCTGGAAAAAATCGGGCTAACCTTGAATACGGAAATAACGGTGCAGGAAGCCAACGAATTTGACCAATCTCTGTTCATATCCATTAATGCTCAACCCGGCCTCTTCATCAGCCACGAAGTCGCTAAGAATATCCTGGTATCGGCGAAGGAATGAGCTGTACATGGGCGGATTGGCAGAGTATAAGATAAGTCACTCATTTGGCAATCAAATGGGTATGTCCATTATTGCGTCCAGCAATGCGCGTCCTACATTCTTGCGAAGTCTACCTTTCTCTACTAGTTGCACAAACCGGATTTCGCAGCCATGCGCCTGTTTGGTCGGATCATCGCTGAGAAAGGGATTGGTGAGATGGAAATGGCCATGCCTATCGCCCAACTGGTAGACATCGGGATAGAGCAGGACACTTTTCACCGCCTGGTAATATTGGTTATACACGTACATTTGCTTCAGGTCATCATCATCAGGTTGCAGGCGGCGCAGTACTTTCCACTTGGTATCTACAATGAAGGTGGTTGTTTCATTCGCTGCGTTTACCTGGCGGATAATAATATCGGGACGTACACGCTTATTTTCCCAGAAGTACACCGGTTCCTGTCGTTGAATCCTCACGCTTTCCGTTTCCTCTTGTTTCAATTGTCGATAAATGTATTCCTCAAACAAGGTGTTCATATCAAACAGGATAGACAATACGTGCTCAGAGCCGCCGCGTACGTCGGGCTGGTAGCCAAGCAAGAGTAACCGCGCCAGGCTGAGGGCAACCTGATAAGGCTGAGTTTTTCGATCGAGCTTTATTTTTGAAAAAGCCTGCTCACTCACCCGAATAGCGGGCATGGGTGGAAAGCAAGCGAGCAAGTGAGTAGCCTGCTCAATCAAGGATTGATTGGATATTAATTGAGGCAACAGGTGCAGTGCCTGATACAACAATTGATGAATTGGGTGCTGAGTATCGTAGGTCTGGTACCGGACGTAAAACCGCTCCTGGTGAACCAGGTTCTGACGCAGATGCTGGCCAAAATGCAAACTTCCTTTCAAGGTATCCTGGTTCCCTTCATTCGGGCGGTACTTCTTCACCAGTCCTTTGCGTAGCAGGCTTTCAATTTCGGTGATAAAAGCTTGAAAATAAGCTTCCAGCAATGTACCAGGCCGGGTTTGCAAAGGCGCAATCGGCCCCGTTTCTGCCTTCAATAAGCGGCATTCGCGAAGCATATCCAGCAATATGCCTTGCCAACGCTCTTTGCTGGCTTCGGTTGGCTTATCTTGGTCAGCTTTGGGTAAAATTTCCAGGGTCAGGCTTCCTACCTGCAATACCCCTACATAATGTAAAAACCGGATGCCCTGATGCACAATTGTGAAATAGCGGTTCTGGTGTTGTTCATTGAACTTGACCAGCGCCCGAAAATCGTGCTCCGTAAAAGCCACTCCTCCCCGCTCACTAGGGTAGCGCAGGATTTCGTATTCAAATACCTGAATTAGCTGGTTGGACATGAATTAGGTGAAGGGATTTTGGGGAAACTATAAGTGAAGCATGAAAAGATAGTCAAAAATAGGCTTAGTTTTAATAATATAGCGGTTAAAAACATCTACTTACCTTCACTCATTTCATGGCTTTGATTAAATCTGTTAGGGGAATCAGTCCTCAGTTTGGTAATAATTGCTTTCTGACCGATAATGCTACTGTAGTAGGCGAAGTGGTAATGGGAGATAACTGTAGCGTATGGTTCAACGCGGTTGTTCGTGGCGACGTGCATTCCATCACGATTGGACACCATACCAACATTCAGGATGGGGCGGTTATTCATTGTACCTATCAAAAAGCGAAAACTATTATTGGTAATTACGTCTCCATTGCACACAATGCGGTGGTTCACGGCTGCACCATTGAGGATAAAGTCCTGATTGGCATGGGCGCCATTGTGATGGATGGCGCAGTAGTCAGAACAGGCTCTATCATTGCTGCCGGAGCCATTGTGTTACAAAATACGGTGGTTGAAGAAGGCAGTATCTTTGCAGGCAATCCAGCGAAGTTCCTCAAGAAAGTAAGCCCGGAACTGGCCGAAGTATTTATGCGGACAGCCAATAATTATGTGATGTACGCTGGCTGGTATAAATGAGTTGAGAGATGAGTAGATCGGTTCTCAGCGGGCGGCCAACAGCCTGGTTGGCCACCATCCGTTTGAGCCAATAGCCAAAGATAGCCCCCTCTTAAGCAAGTAATGATTCGTCAAAAACGCTCAGGTTAACTAGGATAAAGCGAATAAACGGTCGTGACATTATACTTTAGCGACCGTCTTGCATGTGTTAGCTTTTTTCTCTTTCCTGAGCTTTGGCAAGTTAATTGCAGCCACAAGCTTAGCCAAGCTAGGAGCCAGTCATATACTTATTAATATATTATTTATCAAAACATTACAATAATATATAGTAAGTTTATACTTTTACTTTGTGAAAATATAAACTTATTTATTTTAGAGCCGTTTTTGATAAGTATATATTCGTTCAGAGAAATTGCATTTTTTGCGTGTTTTGGCCATGTAATAAAAACCAGCTTTAGGTTACCTTTTCTACCTTTAACACATTAAAGTTTATCGAACAAAACATTACAAGCAAATGTCCAGAAAAATATACTTTAAGAACATTGTTTCTTTCCTGCTGAGGAAAGTACAGTTGCCTGCCAAGATGCTATTAATAGGGATGCTTATGGCCGTTTCCTATGCATCTTTTGGCCAAGTGGGTCCTTACTTCTACGGCAAGCCCAATGCAACCACCTTGATACCCGATCCTCCCGTGCCAGCAGCCTCCTACTATACTATGGGTACTTATGAAGGTATGCCTAGGTACTTAGATGCCAGTGTTGACCCCATTAATCCACCTTCTAATCCTTTATTTTTAAACCAGCTCATTGCAGCCTTACCCGAAAGAGCTAATCGCTCAGCTAATCTGGGAATGGGGGGTGCCGCTGATGTAACAATCACTGACGACAGTGCCGCTGTTTTCCTGGTGTTTGTAACAGAAGGAGCAGCCAACAAGAATGCGCTCGGTTACTTTCTATATAAAGGAGACATTTCTCCCAATGACTTAAATGCACCAAATCCTTTGGTTCCGGGCAAAAGTTATCTGGAATCCAGAAGGATTATTTTCCCTAATGCTTCACTGACAGGCCCTTCTCCTTTCCAACCTGGCGGTGGTGGCGGCCGATTGATACCAGGAAATCAGGTAAAAATGGTGGGAGATTTGCCCAATGGTAAATTTAGCAAAGGCGTACACATTGCTTGGTTTATTGTGTCTAATGGCTGGAATGGAACTCAGGTAGATAACGGCAATAGTATTTTATACTCTAACCCTGAACTGAATAATAAAAAAACCCGCCAGGCAGCCATTCTTGATTTTACTTCTACCGAAGGCCGCTCAATTATTACTTTCGAAGATACCAGAAGAGATATTGGGTCTGACCATGACTTTAATGATGTCGTATTTTACATCAGCCAAAAAATAGAAGGCAGCCAAACAGTTTATTATCCCGATTGCGCAGGCAAGTTCATCCTGACGAAGGCAGAGTACGATGCACTGCCTAAAGACGAGACTGGAAAACTTATTTGTACTGTTACCCCTCCTGCAGTTACTAATCTTTCTTTAACAGCCATTTGCTCGGATAATCCAACTAGTCAATTGGCTTGGCGTGTTACCAACCCCAATAGCAGTATGCGTCCATATACCTGGATCATTACTGATGGCATAACCAGTACGATTAAACTAAGCTCAGCCACCGTATTAAATGCGCTTCCAGGAGATAACATCATTTATACGAATCGAATCAGTGGAGTCAATGCCATGACTATTTCTGTAGAAGGTACTCCACAACCCAGCGGTACAAAAGTTCCGGCTAATATAGTAGCCTGCGAGACAACTCCGCCAGTGCCACCATTGAATTGCTGCGCCGTATTTGCCTCAGAAGTAATGGCTTACAAGCCTGGTACAGCACGAAATGGAAGCAGTCTTCCGGCTGCCCGAAGGGATTCTTCTCAAGCCTTAGGCGCTAGTGGTGTGGCTGGCTCATTTGTAGCACTTGGTTTCAAAGGAGGCTCAGCAGCCACTGAAGCGAGCATTGTATTGAAATTTGCAAAGCCTGTAAGAGGATTCATTAACATCTATGAAACCACTTTTGGTGCGGTATCAGCCAACTTTGTTGAGACAGCAGAGATTTATGGCAGTATGGATGGTAGCAGCTTTTTCAAAATTGGGGTAGCCAATAATCAGGAGCCTGGTTCAGTTGATATTCACCGAACTACTTTGGAACTGAAAGGCGCTTATGCACAAATCCAATACCTGAAGATCATTGATATAACATCCATCGCCAGCATGCCTATTGATGCCGATGGTTTTGACTTAGAGGCCGTTTGTGCTTCCGATTATGCACTCGAAACCGTGGTAATTAATGCTGATGCACAGCCCGGTTCGGTGAAAGTAGACATTGCTCAAACCAAAACTGCTCAGGGCAAACAAAAAGATGGCAAACTAGTATGGAGTGGACAACCGAACAAAGACGTTGACCCTGCGTGCATACTAGCTGGCCTGTGTGACCCCGAAGGAATTGATCGTAGTAATGTTAATAGTATTCTGTCGAGAGACAATACCTTCTATAGTTTGGGCTATGGCGGCAGTATCGAACTTAAGTTTAAAGAACCCATCACAGGCTCGCTCATCCTATTCGAAAGAACGGGTGATCCCAAGCCTTCTAGTGGCACGGTCAATTACATAGAGAAAGTGGCCGTATACGTAAAGACAGCTGATTGTAATGAATGGGGTAGCCCGATTGGCTATGCCGATAATCAGGGTCCAAAGTTAGGTTTGACCAATAGTAGCTTTGACCATCAGTTATACAAGTCAGTGATCTCTTTGGGAGGCCGTACGGTACAGTATGTAAAACTGGTGGATGTGACACCTGCCGCTTCTACTTCTTCTGATGGCTACGATATTGACTTTATTGCTTCTACTTCCAATGCTACTACTTTATCGGGCGATGCATTGGTGGAGCAAGAGCTCCTTTCGACAGAATCAGTGACTGGGTTTGTCATTACTAGCTTCCCTAATCCTTCTACTGGCAGCCTTACGCTGGATTTCGGTTACCGCGAAACGGGTTTTGTTTCACCAGAGCCAACGGTTATCTCCATAACTGATATGACGGGTAATGTGGTATTCAGTACAGTGAGGGAAGCCAATAGTACTGGCGAAATGACTTTAGATCTGACCAACCAACGGAACGGCTTGTACTTTGTAAGTATATACTCCGGCAATAACGTGGTTAACCAAAAGATACTCCTACAACGGTAAGATTTTAAATTGGTACATTTGTTTGCTAGAAAGAGCCTTGGATTTTCCAGGGCTTTTTTCTTTTCCAATGCCTCCATCCTTTCCCTAATCCTTACCAAAATAATTTACTCTCTGAACTGAAAATCCCTATCTTTCAGGCCGACAACCAGAACAGGAATGAAACTCAACTTATATCCGTATAATTTACCTTTGAAGCATACCTTCACTATTGCCCACGATTCGCGCGATGTGCAGGAAACGCTAATTGTGGAGTTGCAGGAGGGAGATTACAGCGGATATGGGGAAGCAACAGCGAACCCCTATTATGGGGTAACCATAGAGGAAATTATGGCCATTCTGGAAGCGGTTCGCCCGAAAATTGAAACCTACGAACTCAATAGTCCTTCAGGTTTCTGGGCGGCTATGTATCCACATCTAAAAGCATATCCTTTTGCCCAGTGCGCCCTCGACATGGCTGCAAATGACCTGCACGGTAAAATACTGGGGAAGCCATTATACCAGCTTTGGGGCTTACACGCCAATAAATGCCCCATTACCAACTACACCATTGGCATTGATACCATTGAAAAAATGGTGTTAAAAATGAAGGAAATGCCCTGGCCACTGTACAAAATAAAGTTAGGAACCCCTGACGATTTAGCCATCGTACGCGAACTGCGCAGCCATACCAACGCACCATTCCGGGTAGATGCCAATTGCGCCTGGACAGCGAAGGAAACCATTGCCAATTCGCAGGAGTTGAAGAAACTCAATGTGGAATTTATTGAGCAACCTTTAAAGGCTAGTAATCTGGATGAAATGGTAGCGGTGAAGCGGTATTCAGCCCTACCAGTGATTGCCGATGAAAGTTGCATCCATGAGGGAGACATAGCAAAATGCCAGGACTATTTTCACGGGGTGAATATTAAACTGACCAAATGCGGTGGCCTGACTCCCGCCCGACGGATGATCTCGGAAGCCCAACAACTGGGACTGAAAGTAATGGTTGGTTGTATGACGGAGTCGAGCGTAGGTATTTCGGCCATTGCGCAATTGCTACCCCTCCTCGATTATGTGGATATGGATGGTGCATTATTGCTCAAAGAAGACATTGCTACGGGGGTCACTATTCAGGATGGGCGAGTAACGTATGCCCAGGAGAATGGCACCGGAGCCAAGTTGATTACTAAAACTTTTCCTCGCAAAGCACCTCCCAGCCGTGTTGCCGACTGACCAATTGCCAGGCCGCACGCTGACGGTAGAAGGACACGAATACCTGTATTTCAGCGGCACATCGTACCTAGGCATAGCGCGTAATGAGCTGTTTGCTGCGCTTGTAGCTGAAGGAATGAAACGGTACGGCACCAACTATTCCAGCTCGCGTCTCTCCAACGTACAACTCCGCATTTTTGAGGAAGCGGAAGAATACCTGGCCGGCTTTGCTGGAGCCGAGGCCGCCCTTACCATGTCGTCGGGCTATTTGGCAGGACAGATGGTGATGCAGGCTTTGCGCGCGAATAGCCACTTTATTTATGCGCCTGGCACCCATCCGGCAGTTTGGCTGGAGGGAGCAGAAATTACCGGAGGACAGTATGCTGCCTGGACTGTGCATTTGCTGAAGCAGATAGAAGCAGGTTGGCAAGAAAATGTAGTCATTGTTTGCAATTCACTTGATCCACTACTGGCACAAAAGCACGATTTTAGTTGGATTCACCAATTGCCTGCCCGTTCCCCCATTACGCTGTTGATGGATGATTCGCACGGGTTGGGCATCACAGGTTGGGATGGCGCGGGTATATTTTCTGAGCTGGTGGTGCCTGCGCATATCCGGTTGATTGTCGTCAGTTCGTTGGGCAAAGCGTTGGGCATTCCCGGAGGCGTAGTACTGGCCGACAAAGTATTTATCGAACAATTGAGAGCCAGCCCTTTCTTCGGAGCCAGTTCACCCGTGATTCCAGCATATTTGCACGCTTTTCTGCAATCAGAAGACATTTATAAGCAAGCCCGCCAACGGCTTTTTGCCAATACCCAGCGGTTTTCAGCACAAGTATCGGCATCAGGTTTATTCCAGACTTTCCCCCATTATCCCGTCTTTTACACTCCTGCCAATGAATTGTACCCTTATCTGAAAGAGAATGGTGTATTGATTTCCAGCTTTCCTTATCCCTTAGTGCAGGACGAATGCGTCACACGGGTCGTTCTCAGTAGCCTGCATACGCCCCAAGATGTAGATCAATTGTCCGGATTGATTGTAAGCTTTTCCTCATCGATTGATTTCTAACAGCAATGATCGAGCTTTCAATAAAATTTTTGCATTCTACTATTTTTCCAAAAGCGATTTTCCTCATTACAAAGGCTTATGTACTGCCTTACTTGCTAGCCTGTACTTATCAGAACCCAGTTATTAGTCATGCTACTTATTGAAGCACCCATAGAGCATATCTATCTACTGTAGGTTACTTATTTAGGCAGCCAGGAAGCGAATCAATGCGTGTCATTAGCCCGGGCAGAAACCATCAGACAGCGCTTATTAAAGAAAGGGATAGCCTTAAATCGAATAAAGACAGCAGGATACGGCCGCAGCAATCCGATTGCCAATAACCAAACGGAAGCTGGGCGCAAACAGAACCGATGGATTAAATTTCGTTTGGGTGAGTAAGGCAATAGGGCTACTTGATTTGCAAGTGCAGGTGGTCATCGTGCCGAACTGCCTTGCAGCCATGTAGCCTTATTTTTGGGTAGTTAAGCCCTAAACGGATTTTCAGGTGAGGTTCAATAAAGAGCTTACCCGTTTTTGTATGTAAGGCAAATAGCCGAACCAATTCTCGCGTTCTGATCGGATCAAATACCATTGTCGGATTGGAAGAATGCGGCACTAGCGTAGAAAGCCAACTGTATTGCCAGTAGCCCTGTTGTTCGCATTCCCGTGGTCGATCTACTTCGCCAGGTCGGGGCGCTTCGCAAATGCCATAACCAAGCCAGGCAGGTGCCTCTCCATTAATCCTCTCTTTCGTTTGGCTATCCAGGTAAAAAAAGGCTAAATCAATCTTCTTTCCATCATTATGACTCAAGTGAGGAGCCAGCGGAAAGCCATTCCAGAATGGAAAACCGGAATCCAGGTAAACGATAATAGTGCCAGGATATTGATGGCGCATCTCAACTGCTACTGAACTGACCAATGCCCGTAGCGGCTTCCGCACATAATGCCGATTCAGAAAGCAAGTCAGCTTATTCAGCGGTTTAACGGGATTATTCTCCTGCATACTCGTAGGCATGGGTACGCGACCAAACCTTGCGGCCACGGGCGGCACTATCACCAGCGAGCAAAAGGCATATACGAGGACGAAAAAACTGGCCTTGGCAAAAGACCGGAGCGGTCGGCGTTTGATTTGGGTATTTAGCCAGCGGAAGACAGGGAAGCAAAGCAGGTAGATAATGCCGCCAACCTGCGTAACAACAGTCAGCAACACAAAAACAACGAGATAGGCCAGAATTCTGAGAAAAAGCATAGGGTGATGGGATAACCCTTCAAAGAAAGTCAATTTTTATTAAAACAGCTTCCTGCTTAGTCCTCCCATGACAAAGCTTTGTGGCATAGTGTATCTAAAATTATTTTCAGCAACTATTGTCAGGATTTGCGTTATTTGAAAACAAATTGGCCACTGCCTATTGGCCAATGCTACTTCATTCCTAACAATTACCTGTATGCATACCAAAGAAACCTACGCAAAATTAGAGGAAGTTATCCGCCATTATGGAGAGGAACTGAGCCGATATAGTGACGAACAATTCAACAGCCAAAGAGACGAGCTTACATGGTCTGTTGGGCAAATGTATGAACACCTGCTTTCGTCGGGTTACCAACTGTTCTTCAAAAAGATCAAAGCTTGTCTGAGTCAGCAACATGGCTCCTGGGAAGGAGAGAAAAATAAGGACGGAGCCAGAATATTTGCTTCTGGCAGTTTTCCACCCATTAAAATCAAGATACCAGAAGCCTGGCTGGGACCATCACCAGTAGCTAAACCGAGAGATACTTACCAAGCCAGCCTGCTACAGTTTCTTTCTGAGGCTCGGCAATTGGGTTCCGAAATAGCCCAAGGCGATACAGGTTATAAAACCAACCACGTAGCATTGGGTATGCTCACGGCATCAGAATGGTTCCAAATGATTGAAATACACTTCCGGCATCATTTGCGACAAAAAAACGAATTAGATGAATACCTGCGTGCATTGACAGAAATTTCTTCATAACCAACTAAGATCAGCCCTATGAAAAACGTCTTAAAATGGTTTGCCGTACTCATAGTATTGTTGGTGGTGGCTTACTGGTTAGGCCCCGCTCCTGCCAAGCCTAAGCTTGATGCCCAGTTGCCCCGCCTGACCGCTTCGTTGGTGCAATTGGAGCAAGACATCAACGCCTCAGAACGAAGCCAGCCTGACGTGAAACCAAACAATCAGGCGCGTATCGTGTGGGCAGATTCCTCGCACAAGCAGAAAACACGCTACAGCATCCTGTATCTGCACGGGTTTTCGGCCAGTCAGGAAGAAGGCGCTCCGGTACATACCAATATTGCCCGTCGTTTTGGTTGTAACCTTTACCTGTCCCGGCTAGAAGACCACGGCACGCAGCACCCAGACGTATTCCTGAAGCTAACGCCCGAAAATATGCTGGCATCAGCCAATCGGGCTTTGGCCATAGCCAGCCAGTTGGGCGACAGTGTCATTGTGATGGGCACATCCAATGGGGGTGCCTTGGGTTTGTTTTTAACAGCAAACCAACCGCAAATTTGCGCACTGATCGCTTATTCGCCCGCAGTGGCCTTATACAATCCAACAGCAATCCTACTGGACAAGCCCTGGGGTCTGCAAATAGCACGCGTGGTCATGGGCTCTGATTATTCCGAAAATAAACAAGCAACGCAGGCGGTTCAGCAGTATTGGTCAAATAAATACCGCGTGGAAGGCTTGGTAACCCTTCAATCTTTTCTTGACAATGCCATGATTCCCGAAACTTTCCAGCGTATCCATTGCCCGGTTTTTCTGGCTTATTACTACAAAAATGAAGAAGAGCAGGACAAAGTAGTATCGGTGCCAGCCATGCTAGAAATGTTTGACCAACTAGGCACACCGCCCGCTTTGAAACGGAAAGAAGCTTTTCCTAAAACTGGCGAACACGTCATTGCTTCACACCTTCGCTCCAAAGACTGGAAAACAGTAGAGCAACAAACCATTCGTTTTCTGGAGGAAGTAATGAAATTACAGCCTAAGTCAGCCGAGTCGATTTCGGCTACGGCGGCTACCATTCCCTATGAATAATTCCTTCGTTAACCTGATTACTCTTCAATTCCGGGAATTTATGCGGGAGCCAGAAGTATTATTTTGGTCCTTGGTTTTCCCCATAGTGTTGTCAGGTGTGCTGGGACTGGCTTTTGCCAACCAGGAACCCCTGACGCATCAGGTGGCGGTAGTGCAGAACAACTATACAGCTACCAACCCGACCATTCAGCGACTGATGGCCAGCAAACCTCCCGCAGATACCAAAGACGAGCCCAAATTTGCGTTTCTTCCCTTAGCCAAAGACGCGGCTTTTCTGCAATTGAAAAAGGGCGGAGTTACGGTCATTATTGAGCCCCAAGACGCCTCGAAAGTAGCCTATCACTTTGATCCGCAGAACAAAGAAGCGCAAATGCAGTATTGGCAACTGGAGAAAAAACTGACTATTTCAAGCCAGACTACCGTTGAGCCCATCCGCACCCAAGGAAGCCGCTACATCGACTTCCTGATTCCGGGCATGCTGGCTTATGGTATTATGAGCTCCTGTATTTGGGGTATTGGCTGGAACCTGATCGAGTTTCGCATCAAAAAGCTGTTGCGTCGCATCGTCGCTACTCCTTTAAACCGAGCTGAGTTCCTGTTAGCACAATTCACGGTGCGTTTAATTTTAAGCTTTGTCGAAGTGGCCGTACTTTTCCTGTTTGCTTATTGGCTTTTTGGCATCCGTATTCAGGGCAGTTGGTTGGCAGCATTGGCAGTGTTTCTGGTTTGTAACGCCGCTTTTGGTGGAATAGCGATATTGATCGCTGCCCGGCCCGACAAAACTACCGTTGGCAATGGCATTGTGAGCTTTACTACGCTGTCGATGCTGGTACTTTCGGGCATTTTTTTCAGCTATACCAGCTTCCCGGCCTGGGTTATCGGCTTTATTAAGTACTTGCCTCTAACCTTGGCAGCAGATATGTTGCGCGGCGTATTTAATGAAGGCTTAGGAATGGCCGATATCGCTGGAAAGCTTTTGATACTGCTGAGCTACGGGATCGTATGTTTTTGGGCAGGCTTGCGGTGGTTTAAGTGGTATTGAGTGAGAAAATCTCGAAGGCCAACCGCCGATGCGTTTTCAAACCCATACCGTTTATATACAAGTCGGAAACTCTCCAAGGGTTTGAAACCTACCGTTTATACACATGTCTGTCAGCGTTGATTATTAGTGAGTTACAAA
>JAZKGK010000135.1:0-41205 GCA_040385915.1 Bacteroidota bacterium | reverse complement strand
AGATTAGCGGTTTCGTCCTTGCAACCAGCTATCCACGACATGGATACGGTTAAGAAGAACAGATAGAATATCTTTTTCATATAAATAAGTTAAGAGAAAGTTAATAACAGACAGAAAAGAATTGCGAATGCGTGAAGCTTACTTGTATAATTCTGCCTTTGTAAGACATTGGCAGGAAATTATACAAGCAATTTCGTTTACCCGCGGCTGATTCACATCAGTTCAGACGCTTTCAGCTTATTCGGTATCCCACCAAACCCGATCATCTAGCTTATGTTGAGGTGGCGTTTTACTATTCTTGGTTGTTTCTTCGGTTGGGTACAGGAAAATTTTCGGTACCCGCCCTGGGCCGATATTAGAGGCGGCTGAGACAACGAAAAATGAAGGGTAGCCTGTTCTTCTCCATTCAATCCAGGCTTCAATTCCCTGGTTTCCATTCATCGCTGCCCATTTCTGAGTAATAATGGCTTCTATTTGTTTATCCGCTGCGTCTGGAAAGGCTACATCGTTTTTCGTATAGAAATACTCTACATTTTTCCATAGGTGAATAGAGTCTTCTTGATAAATATTTGCCGTATCAATCCCATAGGTGACAAAATTATCTACTATACCGGCATTGTAAAGCTCTTTAGCATTACCAGTATTTAACCATCCTCTAGCCACTGCTTCTGCCTGTAGGAACTTGGCTTCGTAGTCGGATATCAACTTAACAGGAGCTAGGGCGGATGCTTCATCGTTCGCATCTGCTCCTACCAATGTTGAAGGAATAGAAATTGGCGTTCCTGGCTTTATAGTGGCATAGTCGCCTTGTTTAATACCAACGAAAGCACCACCTGCTGGCTGATAAAACGCCTCTACCCGAGGATCCTCGCGGGTATTAAAAAAACCGATGCCTGTATTGCTAGCAACTAAATTCTGGGTTCCGCTCAAAACGGGTCCAGCGATGGCACTATACAAGGGATTCTGTCCTCCACCAACGCTAGTATACTTTACCTGAGCACTTTCGCCCGATTGAATAAAGTCCTCTCCTTCTAACGTTGCAATGACAGCTCTGGCTTTTGCTTCTTTCACTTTGGCAATCCTAAGAGCCAGTTTTAATTTCAGGGTATTGCCAAAATGCAGCCATTTTTCCATATCTCCTTGATAGATCAGGTCATCATCTCCAGGGTGGTCTTCAGCATCAACATCAATTAAGCTAATCCCATGATCCACCAAAATGAATAAATTGTCGTATACGGATTCTTGCGTATCATATTTCGGATTGAGTATTCCCTTGTCTCCTTTTAATGCCTCTGTATAAGGAATATCGCCAAATAAATCTGTGGAAAGCTGGAACGTGTACACTTTCAGTAAGGTGGCAATTGCCTCGTATTGTTGCAGTTTAGGTATTCCCTTGGATTTGTCAATGATTCTTTCCAGATCTTCTAGTGCATCGGCATTGAGATTAATCCAGACATTGTCAAAATTGCTCCCATCAGGGTTATACTGTTCGATGGTACGGTACTGAGAAGCGGCAGGATTCTGAGTCCAATACTGCGACCAAAGGCCTCCGTATATCTGCAAGGTATTGCCTACTGCATAGGTAATAGCCGCCTGTGCAGGTGGTAACAGTTGAACTACTTCCACATCGGCTGCATTATTCGGATCGGTATTGATATCGAGTTCCTTCTTACAACCTCCTACAGCCACCAGGAGTAATGTAGCAAAGGCAATACTATATTGTTTGAATTTCATGAGTTGCAAAGATTTAGGTTTTAAAATGATAGACGAACGTTGAAACCATAATTCCGAAGCGAGGGTGTAGCGCCAAATTCAAAGCCCTGCACGTTAGAAGCGCCCTGAGAATTAATTTCTGGATCGGCAAATGCATTCTCTTTGGGTGTCCAGATAAACAAGTTGTTTCCAAATACGCCCACTGTCAGCCCACTAATCGGCGTGTTTGCCAGAAATTTAGAAGGGATGGAATAGTTAATGGAAGCTTCCCTAAATTTAATAAAGCTGGCATCCAGCAAAGAAAAATCAGAAATACTGCCGGCTAGACCCGTGTAGAAAGTGTACGGATGGAAATTGACATCAGTGTTGTTCACAAAGCTTTTTCCATCTGCTCCCAAGTATACTGAATTGGGAAATGGATAATCTTGGCGTTCATTCGTAGTCGTTTCGGGCGAAGTGCCCACAAAAGCCATTGTATTCCGGGTACGGGAATAAAACTGCCCGCCTTGTTTAGTATCGAACAATACCATCAGCGATAAGCCCTTATAAGACAAGGTTGCGCCCAGTGAAGCTTGGTAGTTAGGTAAATAGGAACCAAAATAGCGGTTTAATGGATCGGTTTGAGGTAAGCCAGTTACGGCATCTATCACTATTTTGCCCGTAGCCGGATCTCTTAATGCGGCAGTTCCATAAAAGGTTCCATAAGGTTTGCCAGGAGTCGCCACCACAATAATACCAGAAGCGCCCGAACCCGACGGATTGACTGAAATCTGTTCGACTTCTTCATTGATACTCACTACCGTGTTTTTTACCTTCGTAAAAGTGCCGTATACATTAAGTGTAAAGCCAGATTCTGATTTGAATGGCGTGGTGTTAAGGGTTATTTCTACCCCTTCGTTTTGCATTTCTCCCGCATTCAGGGTTTTGGCTCGGAAACCAGTTGTTGGTGCAATGGGAACGTTGATAATCTGGTTGGTGGAGTTGGTAATAAAATAAGTAAAATCAAAATTGATGCGGCTGTTCAAGAAAGCCAATTCCGTTCCTATCTCCATGGAAGAGGTAAATTCCGGGGTCAATTGATCGTTACCAATACGGTCGCTTTGGGTAAAGCCTGGAGCTCCATTAAAAGGAAATACAGTACTTCCAAAATCAGAGTTAAGATCCTGGATTAGATAAACGGATCTTAATTGATAAGGAGCCGCATCATTGCCTACCTTCGCCCAACTCGCCCGGATTTTGCCAAAGTTCAACACATTACCGATAGAACTAGTCCCGAATAATTGGGAGAAAACAAAAGAGCCATTCACACTGGGATAGAAAAATGAACGATTATTAACAGGTAAGGTAGAAGACCAGTCATTGCGACCAGTTACCCCTACAAATACCAGGTCTTTGAAAGAGAAGTTGGCTTCTCCGTATAAACCGATAAGCGTATTTTCCCGCAAGGTACTGGCTGCGTCAAGAGGGCCATTTGAATTCTTTAACGTATATAACCCCTTCACTACCAGCCCTCGGGTTGCATTGGTGGCAGCACTAATATTGGTGAGGGTGGTTTTTCTGAAGTTATTACCAACCAACACTTTGACACCAAAGTCAGGTGTAATCTTTCGAGTATAAGAAGCAATCAAATCATGGTTCAATAGGTTAAAGTTATACAAGTCTTCCGCATATCGCCCATTATAAGTCCAATGGTTAGTATTTCCATTCGGATCGTAAAAAGGATCGAAAGGAGCGTAGTCAAACTTGGCAAACCGTTGATATCGCCGGTCACTATAAATATCAGCCCCTAGCCTTTCGGTAATATCCAGCCCTTCTACTGGTTTATAGGATAAGCTAAAACTACCGGTAATACGATCTACCTTGTTATTATTTTTATATTTATCGAATATGAAATACGGGTTTTTGGTATAGGCTCCATAGTATCCGTAGTAATCCTTTCCTGCGTCATCGGTAAATACGCCCGTATAACGGTCATCCATATTTTTCAAGTCCACCAAAGAGATATCCCTGGGTGTTTGAATAATTTGGTTGTAGAAGGCATCTCCTTGTCCGCCGCTGAGGGGCTTGCTATTGATGTTGGTGTAATTCAAGGAGATTGCACTGGAAATTTTCTGGGAAAACTGCGAACTACCGTTAAATCGAACGCCGTACTTTTCATACGTACTGGTTGGTACAACACCCGTATTATTTTGGGAAGTAAGCGAAAGGAAATACGTGGATTTCTCATTCCCCCCGGAGAGCGACAAGGTATTGTTATAAGTTTTACCCGTGTCAAAGAACTCCTTTACGTTGTTGGGCAAGGCAGAATAAGGTTTGATTTTTTGTTTATTATCAATTACTTGTCCCCAGGGACGTAACTGGCCGTCGAAAGGAAGACCCCAGCTGAAGTTCTCGCGGAAATCATTGTATACATTGTCTACATCGCCTTGGCCGTACTGATTCTGGAAGTCCGGTAGCTTTAATATGTTAGAAAAAGTGATATTAGAGTTAAGCGTAATAGTCATTTTGCTCTTTTGCCCTTTTTTCGTGGTAATCATAATGGCACCATTCGACGCAAGGCTGCCGTACAAAGCTGCTGCTGCTGGTCCCTTCAATACCGTAATACTTTCAATCTCCTGCGGGTTGATATCGCTACCCCGATTACCATAGTCCACCTGGTTATCCAACGTGTTTTCTGTGCCATCAGTGCCCGTATTACGGAAGTTGCTGTTGCTGACGGGGATTCCATCAATAACAAATAGGGGTTGGTTGCTACCCGTGAATGAGGTGGGGCCGCGCAACACAATCCGGGAAGCATTGCCAGGGCCGTTGGTACCGGAGTTGATATTTAATCCGGCTACTTTACCCTGCAAGGCATTGATAGGATTGGTGTTTTGCCCCTGAAGTAAATCTTCACTCGAAATATTGGTAGTGGCATAGCCTAAGCTCTTCTTATCCCTAGAAATCCCCACTGCCGTTACGATTACTTCGCCTAGTTGCTTCAAATCCGACTGCATCCGCACATCTACTACCGTTTGGTTGCCCAGCGGTATTTCCTGGCTAAGTAAGCCAATGAAGCTGAAAACCAATGTAGCATTATCGGGCGCTTTCAGACTATACGTTCCGTCGGCGCCTGTGGCAGTGCCGTTATTCGTTCCTTTGATTACTACACTGACCCCAGGCAAGGGTGAATTATCATCGGCGGAAATTACTTTGCCGGTAACTGTTCTGTCTTGCGCTACTGCCTGATGACCCAGCCATGAGATTGCTAGCCAACTCAGAAGTAAGAATTTTTTCATAGAATTATGCTGATTTATAAAAATTAGGAAATTTGGTTTGGTATTCTTTTCGGCCATCCGCTTAGGTACTGTAGTAGGAGCTTACCCTTGCCAATATTGGCAATATTGACAATATTGGTGTAAGAAAAAAATCGGTAAGCGAAAACAGTTGAATGGAGTGCTTTAGGAATTATAACATATTCGTAAAATGGATCTATAGAGTTATCACCCAATATGGGTGATTTTTAAGTTGAACTGAGGAAAGCTTTCCTAGGCAGAAAGGGCTGCTGGAAGCAAGAAAAGATCAATTCATATTAATTTTGCACCCTTTGGTCGTGTACCATTATTCAAAGAAAAGCACAAGCTAGCATCACCCATTTTGCGTGATGTCCTCCTTGCCTATATTTTATCCTAGTATATATTTTTGGTTGTAGCAAAAGATATAATATGTTATACAAATTGTATTTCGTCTATGTGTTGAAAGGTATGCTTCTATCGTAATTCGGTAAGCGAATAGCGTTGAGCGAAATGCCTTAGGATCTAGTATAAATTCGCAAAGAATATAGATAGCGTTATCCCCCTTTGTGGGTGATTTTTCTGACCGAAATGAGGGAGCTATTCTCTTGGAAAAGGGATACTTATATGGAAAAATCTATCCGTGGAGCTGTAGCGCTGAGAGCCATAGGGGGGATAGATTTTTCGCCAATTGTTATGAACGGTTGAGATGGTTTTACGCAGCGGCCTATGCATGCGTGCATACGCCTCTGTTTTAATGTGCTTATCTACTCAGATTAATTTTGCTTTTAGGGCTTTTTCAATGGCATCAGCCTTGGAGTGAACTTCCAACTTGAGGTAAATATTCTTGATATGGGTGCGAATCGTTTCTTTGTTTAAAAAGAGCTCATCGGCAATTTTATGATAGCTTTTTCCCTTAGATAATAATTCCAGTACTTCGGTTTCGCGGGGTGAAAGGGGAGAATTGGTGTTCTTTTGAAAAGATTGCACCACCATCCGGGCGATGTTCGTACTCATCGGTGCGCCACCTGTCTGTACTTCTTTGATGGCATCCAGCAACTTAACGGGTGGAATGTTCTTGGTAAGGTAGCCGCTGGCGCCAGCACATAAGGCCTGAAAAACCAGGTCGTCGTCTTCATAGACGGTAATGACTATAATATTGACCTTCGGTTTTAGCTTCTTGATTTTGCCTATACCGGTAATGCCATTCATGCCGCCGGGTAGCTCTATGTCCATCATAATGACATCAGGCTTATCATTTTCCAGGTTTTTGATGGCCTCTTCACAGTTGCTATAGGTGTTAATAACCTTATAGCCGTGGGTACTATCAATCAACAATCCAAATCCATCCCGGATAATGTGATCATCCTCTATAATGCATACGCGTATGTCGTGCAAGCTCATGATGCAATTAACAATTAACAATTAACAATTAACAATTAAACAATTAACAGAGTGGCCTTTTTATTGGGAGTAAAATACTTATAAACTCTCTTTAATACTACGCTAATAGTATCAGCTATCAAATGCTCATCAACTCTAACCCGTATCAACACATCTACTTATCTGATGCAGGCGTGTTTATAGCAGTCCCCCATTTTGCGGTACTTTGCCTTGGAAGGTGATTTTTGTTCCTGTATTTTTTTCGCTAGTTACCTCCAAGTGGCTATTTATTTTATTGGCTCGGTTGGCCATATTGGTCAGGCCGGTGCCTCCTTTCTTCAGACCTGGCATAAATCCCTGCCCATCGTCGATGAGGATAAGGAAGATTTCTTCACCTTGCATCCTAAATTCCAGGTGTGCATGCTGGCAATCGGCATGCTTGAGGGCATTGGTGAGCGCCTCTTTAAAAATAAGAATTAGTTGACGACTCCAATCCATCGGTAGTCTTACGGTTTTGAAGCTTTCGCTAATTTCACCTGTCTGAAAATGAATGGAAGTGTTATCGAATAAGTCATCTCCGAAGTCTTTCAGACGCATCACTACTTCGTAAAACGAATGATTATCGGGATTGATAGACCAGATAAAATCACGGGTGCCGCTGTATAAACTGTTGCAGTTTTCACTGATTTTGCTGAGCAAGCTTCCAATGTCCCCATTGTTGGGTATACTGGTGGTTGGTTCTTCGTTAGGTGATATTCCGGCATAGTCGCTTATGAGCAACGGATTGCTCAATTTTACTTTGATCAATTCGGTCAGGATGCCAATCCGGGTAATACGGTTACCCATTTCATCGTGAAAATCAGAAGCCGTTTGCCGCTGTACGCGTTCGCTTTCCATCTTTCGGATTTTTTCCAGCTCCAGCAAATAATTCAATTTTTGCCGCACCCGGAAGTCGTGTATCACTTTCGCGCTCATCAATAGGATAGCCAGGCTTAGAACCGAGAACCACCAGGTTTGCCAAAAAGGAGGTAGGATGATAATGCGGATGCTAGCAAATGCCTCATTATTCCAGATATTGCTGTCGTTAGACCCTTTTACTTTGAACGTGTATTCGCCCGGATCCAGGTTGGTGAAGCTGACGTAGCGGCGATTGCCGCAGTAAATCCAGTTTTTGTTGAAACCTGCTAACTGGTAGGCGTACTGGTTCTTCTGCGGGTTAGCATAATCGAGGGATACAAACTCAAAAGAGAAGAAGTTTTCGGTATAATCTAAGGTAATTACGTCGGTATAAGCACGCAAGCTATCGAGGTTTACGGGCTGCTCAAACTTGTACAACGAAACAATTTTGATTTTGGGCACGTGGCGGTTGACGGGCATATTATCGGGAAAGAAGCTGTTGAGGCCATTGATGCCGCCAAAGAACATCTCTCCGTTCTTGTCTCGGAAATAGGCACCCGAATTGAACTCCTTACTTTGTAGGCCATCCGCTTCGTCATAGTTAACAAAAGTATTTTTATTTGGGTCAAATACGCTGATACCGAGGTTGGTACTCATCCAGATGCGCCCTACTTCATCTGCCAGCACGCCATAAACGAAATTGTTGGGCATGCCATCTTTTTCCATGTAATGCGAGAATGTTGCCTTTTTGCCTGCTAACACCATTTTGTTGAGTCCCAACTCGGTAGCAATCCAATACGTGCCCTTCTCATCTTGTAGCATCGAAAGCACCATGTTGCTCGACAGGGTATTTTGGTTGTGGGGATCATTGGCATAATGAATAAAAGCATCTTTCTGGCGGTCATAGCGGTTTAGGCCAGCATACGTTCCTATCCATAGTGTTCCCTGCTTGTCTTCGTAAATGGTGGTTATTTTCTCGCCCGTGAGTTGGGAGGCGTATTTGGCTTCATAGCTCTTGCCCACCATTGTTTTTTTATCTAGCCGAATAAGATCCTGGCTTGTGCCAATCCATAGCTGATGCGCACGATCTTCGTGCAGGCAAGTGATGACACCGCGTAACCGATCACCAGGCAAGTTTTTGTTATCCACATGCACTTTAACTGCCTCAAACCTATTTTTCTGACGATTATATCGATCTAGTCCGCTGCCTGTGCCCACCCAGAGTACGCCCGCTTGGTCTTCGTATAGCGCAAAGACGTGGTTTTCTGACAAGCCGCTGGAGCCTTCTGTCTGATGGTAGAATTGGGTGTATTGTCGGGTATGAGGGTCGTATCGATTTAGTCCTTTGCTGGTGCCTATCCACAACATGCCTTCGTGGTCTCGCAGCACCGAGAATATATTGTTTTCAGATAAGGTGTTGGACGAAGCGCTTTCGCGGCGGTATAGCTTAAAGTTATTCTTGAAAGGGTTGAATTGAGCAATGCCGCCAGCTTCTAATCCAAACCATAAAGTGCCATCTTGCTTCTCTTTGCTTTCGTACATCGACAACACAAAATCGTTGCGCATGCCTTTCGCATTGGTATTGTTTTTCAATAAAGAGACAATAGCGCTCACCTTGCCCGTTTCATCCAAGGTTACTTTGTTGATACCGCCTCCCAACGTGCCCACCCATAAGGTTCCTTTGCTATCCATCAGCAGCGAGTACACCTGGTTGTTGCTCAGGAAATGAGTCTGTTGCGTGGCGGGTGTTTGCGGCATGGTATTGCTTGTCTGCTGTGCATAGTATTCGGGCGCTTGGGTCGCATTTGCCTTGGTGCGATACAAGCCTTTGCCCGTGCCAATCCATAGATAGCCGTAGGTATCCTGCACAATGGAGGAGATAAACTTTCCTTCCAGATGCAAGATGGGCAAGGAGCTGTTGCGGTGATTTTTAAAGGATAGCTTCTTTTGGGTAGCAAATGGCGCTTTTTCTATTTGATTAATCCCGTCCATAGTGCTTACCCACATATTTCCCTGCTTGTCTTCTAATAAGCTGTGAATCGTATTGTTGCTTATACTGGTAAGGTCTTTTTCTTCGTATAGGGAAGGCAAAGATTGATAGCGTTTATACGCGTTTCCTTTACCCGATGGAGGCACCAGCCTAACCAACCCATGCGACGTGCCTACCCAGATAATGCCCCGTGTGTCTTCATAAAGACAGTTAACGATCATTCTGTCCGGGTCTGCCTTACTATCGAGCAGATAAGAAAGGTTAAGGAAACGGTTGGTGCGCTTATCAAGCAGATTGAGTCCGAAGGTAGTTCCAATCCAGAGGTTGCCGAATCGGTCTTTCAGCAGGGAGCGAATGTGGCTGTGGCTAAGAGAGGTAGAATCGAACGGCCGCTTTTTGTAGATCTGAAAGCCGTAGCCATCATATTTGTTGAGTCCATCTTGGGTGCCAAACCACATGAATCCGTCGTCGTCCTGGGCAATGGCAAAAACGCTGCTCTGCGACAAACCTTCTCCCAGCGAGAGCTGCCGGAAATTATAGTCTTTTACCTGTCCCAGGCCCGGAAAGCCCCATAAAAGCCCGCCAACCAGCCATAACCATCGACAAAAAAGAGCGCTGCGCATAGAGTTTAAGTTGAGAGGGTAAAAAGTGCTAAATCAGTATATAATCCACAGATTTGCCTAGCTGCAAATCCGCCCATCCACTTCCCTTCGTTTTCCGAAGATCATATTTTTTGACCAGGCTTAACCAACATTCCAGTAAAATTAAAAATTAATCCCCTAAATTTGTATCCCGTAATTACATGTAAATCCAACCCTCCTTTATGGCTTCTGCAAAATACATCTTCGTTACGGGCGGTGTGACTTCCTCTTTAGGTAAAGGTATTATAGCCTCCTCCCTGGCCAAATTACTGCAAGCGCGGGGCCTATCGGTAACCATCCAGAAATTTGATCCCTACATTAATATTGACCCAGGTACGCTCAATCCGTACGAACACGGGGAATGCTATGTGACTGATGACGGTGCCGAAACGGATCTTGATCTGGGGCATTACGAACGCTTTTTGAACATTCCGACTTCACAAGCCAATAATGTGACCACAGGTCGTATTTATAACAATGTGATTACCAAGGAAAGGCGTGGCGATTACCTGGGCAAAACTGTACAGGTCATTCCGCACATTACCGACGAAATCAAACGTAACTTCCTTTCGCTGGGCGAAACCGGGAAATACGACATTGTCATTACCGAAATAGGCGGCTGTGTGGGCGATATTGAGTCGCTTCCCTTTATCGAAGCCGTGCGCCAGATGAAGTGGGACTTGGGCGAACACCATTCGCTGGTAATCCACCTGACGCTGGTGCCTTACCTCAAGTCGGCAGGGGAACTGAAGACCAAACCGACGCAGCACTCAGTAAAAATGCTGTTGGAAGCGGGGATTCAACCGGACATTTTGGTTTGTCGTACCGAATACCCTTTACCCAACGACATTCGCCGCAAAATGGCGCTTTTCTGCAACGTACACCTCAACTCAGTAATCGAATCGATTGATGCAGACACCATTTACGCGGTGCCCTTGCTGATGAAAAAAGAGAAGCTGGACGAACGGGTATTGGAAAAGCTGCGGTTAGCGCACTATAGCGAACCAGATATTGAGGCCTGGAAAGACTTCCTGGGTCGCCTGAAAAACCCAACTGAGCAAGTTACCATTGGCTTGGTAGGGAAATACGTAGAACTGCACGATGCCTATAAGTCTATTGCTGAGGCATTTATTCACGCTGGGGCGCAGAATGAATGCGCAGTGAAGGTAGTTTGGATACAGTCTGAAAGCCTGTTGCATAGCAATTATGAGTCGGCCTTATGCGACCTTGATGCGATTCTGGTCGCGCCAGGTTTTGGTCAGCGGGGTATTGAAGGCAAGATTAATGCAGTACGCTACGCCCGCGAAAACCAGATTCCTTTCTTTGGTATCTGTTTGGGTATGCAGTGTGCTGTGATCGAATATGCACGCAATGTGCTGGGCATTTCTGAAGCTACTTCTCGTGAGATGGAGCCAGAAACCAAGCATGCCGTGATTGACATGATGGAAGACCAAAAGAAGATTACTTCTAAAGGAGGCACTATGCGTTTGGGGGCGTATCCCTGCGAAGTTCGTTCGGATTCCAAAACCCGCGATATTTACGGAAAAACCCGTATTTCAGAACGCCACCGCCACCGCTACGAATTCAATAACGCTTACCTGGATCAGTTTGAAGCCGGTGGAATGGTTGCTGCAGGCGTGAATCCTGATACCCGCTTGGTAGAAATTATGGAAATCAAAGACCACCCTTGGTTTATTGGTACCCAGTTTCACCCAGAATTAAAGAGTACTGTCATGAGTCCGCATCCGCTGTTTGTTAGCTTTGTAAAGGCTGCCTTAAAGTATGCAACCATCAAGAGAGAAAAGGAATTGGTGAGCCGTGAGCTTTGATGCTCTAGGTCGAATGCTAAAATAAACAATCATACTAAATCGTATATCTAATTGCTACCGCTTAAAGCGGATAGCTCAATAACAGAAATGGATAAAAATCAAGTCACGGGACTTTTGCTGATAGCGCTGATAGTGCTGGTTTACCTACAGTTTTTTGCTAAGCCTACCCCTATTAAGAAAGATCCGACTACAAAAACTGAAAAGGTTACAACTCCCACACCCGCTACCCTTTCTGCTGCCAGCCCAGTGAACGATTCGCTGGCACAGGTACGAAATAAAGCCGCTTATGGCAACTTTTCGGTAGCAGCCGTGGGAGAAGAGAAAGAGGTGGTGCTGGAAAATCAGGATATTAAAGTGACTTTTAGTACCAAAGGTGGCCAGGTGAAACGCGTACAACTGAAGAAATACCTCACCTACGATAAAAATCCACTCATTTTACTGGATGAAGAAAGCAGCCAGATGACTTTGGAAGTCGCTGCTACCCAGGGTAAGATCGACCTGTATCAATTGTACTTCAGCCCATCGGCACAACATACAGTGGTGTCTGCGGGCGATACGAGCCGGATTAGCTTCCGCCTGGAAATTGCTCCTAATCAATACGTAGAACAAACCTATTCGCTTGCTGGCAAAGGTTTTCAGGTTGGCTATGATTTGAAAATGGCTGGATTAGATCAGGTGATTAAGAACGAACCTGTACGTTTTACCTGGCAGGAAAACCAGAAAAGGCTGGAGCAGGATATGAAGCAGAGCCGTAACAGCTCTAACATTAATTACTACCTGGCCGATGGTACTTTCGATAACCTGAGCGAAGCCTCTCTCGATAAACAGGAGCGTAAAGTAACGCAACCAGTCAAATGGGTGTCGCTGAAATATAAGTTCTTCAATGCCGCTATTATTGCCAAAGCAGCCCCGTTTCAGGCCGCTACGTTACAGTCCAGCGTCGACCCGGCAGATTCGTTGGTGGTGAAGAAATTAGAAGCTGATTTAACCCTGCCAGTCGCTGATTTGAAGGCCGGAAAAGGCAAGTATGAGTTTTATTTTGGCCCCAACAATTATCAGATAGTCAAAAAAGTAACGGAAGGCTTCGGCGATAACGTTAACCTGGGCTGGCCAGTCGTCCGTTGGATTAATCAATTCGTGACCGTTCCTGTATTTAACTTCTTACAGACTTTCATTAGCAATTACGGTATTATCATTATCGTACTGGTGTTGTTGGTCAAACTTCTACTGACGCCCCTTACTTACAAGTCTTATATCTCGATGGCTAAAATGCGGTTGTTGCAACCCGAACTAGCCGAAATTAAGAAGAAGGTGGGCGATGACGCAGCCAAGGCGCAGCAAGAACAGATGAAGTTGTACCAGCAAGTGGGCGTTAGTCCGCTGAACGGCTGTATTCCAGTGCTGCTCACCATGCCGATTCTGTTCGCCATGTTCAGCTTCTTCCCCAGCTCCATCGAATTAAGGCAACAGCCTTTCCTGTGGTCGAACGATTTGTCTACCTATGATGCCATTATCCGGTTGCCGTTTTCAATCCCATTCACGGGCGATACCCACATTAGCCTTTTTGCCATTTTAATGACGATTTCTTCCGTAGCCTACGCCTATTACAACAATCAGATGACTACGGTAGAAGGCCCAATGAAGACCTTAGGCTACATTATGCCAGTGGTATTCTTGTTTGTAATGAATAGCTTCCCAGCAGGATTAAGTTTTTATTACTTTGTTTCCAATGCCGCCACCATTGCCCAGCAATTAATTATCCGGCGCTTTGTGAATGAAGATAAGATAAAGCTGGTACTAGAAGAAAACCGGAAAAGTGCGGGCACTCGCAAAAAATCGAAGTTCCAAACCCGCATGGAAGAAGCCATGAAAGTAGCCGAAGCCTCCAAGAAAAAGAAGTAGATGGGCAGGTTAGCAGATGGGTAGATTAGCCATTTTACCCATCTGCTAATCCGCACATCCACACATTTGCACATCCTCACATCCACCAATCTACCTATGATTCATCAACGCTACTTGCTTCTCCTATTTTGTTTGTTTCCCTTATTGGCTGTAGCTCAGACCAATGCTGATTATCAAAAGAAATACCAAGCCGGAAAGCAGTTGGTGGCGGATGGAAAGTACGTCCAGGCGCGCGAAGCTTTACGTCCAGTACTGCGGGTGAGTCCGGCCAATGGGTATGCCGCGTATGCCCACTATTTTTCTGCGCTGGCCTCATTCAAAAATAAGCAGCCATTGGAAGCCAAGCAGATGCTGGCAACCTTGCAGCAAAAGTTTCCAACCTGGAAACAGCTAGATGAAGTTCGCTACCTCTTGGCCAATATCTCCCTGGATGAAGCGGATTATGCGGGTGCGTTTAGCTCACTCAAAGCCATTCGCAGCGAAGCCATGAAGCCCGTCGTAGTCGGTTTGAAAAAGCATTACTTTGACCAGGTAAAAGACCTAAGCACGCTGAAAAAGCTGCAAACGACTTATCCTGACGATGCTGTATTGGCAGAAGTACTGGTAGACAGGTTATTGGCGACTCAGCCAGGAAAAGAAGACAAAACGTTGGCCGATCGGCTGCAAAAGCAGTTCAAAATAGAGCGCCAGGCCAAGGTAGAAGAAAAGCCGATGGCGGTAGTTAAAAAGGATAAGTATAATATTGCCGTTCTTTTTCCTTTCCAGTTAGACCAGCTCAACCCCAGCAACGCTTCCCGCAGTAATCAGTTTGCGCTGGATATGTACGAAGGGATTAAACTAGGGAAAGAAAAGCTGGCAGAAACCGGCGTGCAAATCAACCTGTTTGCCTACGACATAGCCAACGATGCCAACAAAGCCCTGGATCTGATCAATTCGTCGGAGTTTGCTTCGATGGATCTGCTCATTGGCCCACTCTATGCCGAAACCAACAAGGTGGTGGCTACTTACGCCAGTGCCAGCCAGATAGCCCTCATCAATCCGATTTCTTACAACCAGAAAATCCTGCAAGACAATCCGCATAGTTTCCTGGTGCAGACTTCGCCGGAGTTACGCGCAGCTAAGGCAGCAGAATACGCAGCCAAAAATTTTCTGCCCAATGCAGCCTTGATTTTCTACGGTACTGCCCCCGACGATTCAGTAATGGCCTATGCTTACCGCGATAAAGTGAAAGCTACCGGAGGCAAAGTGATGATATTGAAGAAGATGGTGAATGCTCAGTTTGGTACGTCTTTGCAATGGTTAAAATCGGGTACTGTCGGCCATATTTTTCTGGCCACCTCCAATCAAAGCGTAGCCACTACGTTTATGAGCGCCCTGGCCGTAGCCGATTCTAAAGTGCCAGTCATCACCAATCCTAACCTGTTCGATTTTCCAATGATTGGCTATGACCAGTATGAACAACGCAATGTTCACTTTATTTACCCGGAATACGTCAACCACTCAAGCGATTCGGTGAAGACCTTCAACAATAGGTATATTACCAAAAACAACATTATTCCTTCTGTGTATTCTTACCAGGGCTACGACCTGACCGTGTTTTTTGGTCAATTACTAGGGAAATTCGGCCAGCACTTTGATGCCGATTTACGTCGCTTGCCCCCAACCAAAGCCATGACGCTCTCCGGTTTCGACTATACTGGCTCTAATGCCAATCAGTATGTGCCCCTGCTCAAGTTCGTACAATCGCGCTTGGTGCCCGTCAATCGTGTGGAGTGATGGGGAAGCGTGATTAAGAATTAAGCCTTACCAATCTGATTTCTTACCCTGCATTGCCATGAATACTGCCACTAGCCAAAGCCTTTTCGAGAAAGCTAAACAACTCATTCCTGGCGGAGTTAATTCTCCGGTGCGTGCCTTTCGGGCAGTAGGCGGAAATCCACTTTTTATCCGTTCAGCCAAAGGCGCCTATCTCTACGATGAAGACGGAAATGCGTACCTGGAACTAATCAATTCCTGGGGGCCAATGGTCTTGGGCCATGCCCACGAAATTATCGAAAAAGCCGTTCGCGAGGCCTTGTCTAATTCTTTGTCCTTTGGTGCGCCTACCCGCAAAGAGGTAGAAATAGCGGAACTGATTGTGGCCATGGTGCCTTCCGTGGAAAAAGTGCGGATGGTCAATTCGGGCACCGAAGCATGCATGTCGGCAGTGCGGCTGGCGCGGGGCTATACCGGACGAGAGAAGATCATTAAGTTCGAAGGTTGTTACCACGGCCACGCCGACTCATTCCTGATTGCGGCGGGTAGTGGAGCCATTACCATGGGCGTACCCGATAGTCCGGGTGTAAATAAGGGCGTTGCCAACGATACGCTTACGGCACCTTACAATGATTTGGCTGCGGTAAAGCAATTGATCGATGCCAATCCGGGCAATATTGCTGCCATTATTATAGAACCCGTTGCCGGGAATATGGGCTTGGTGCTGCCAAAAGACGGTTTTCTGGCCGGGTTACGCCAGCTATGCGACAAGGACGGTATCCTACTCATTTTTGATGAAGTAATGACTGGCTTTAGACTAGCTCCGGGTGGCGCTCAGCAAAGGTTTGGCGTACTGCCCGATCTGACTACGCTAGGCAAAATCATTGGTGGAGGTATGCCGGTGGGGGCGTATGGGGGCAAACGCGAAATCATGGATTACGTGTCTCCTGCCGGGCCAGTATACCAGGCCGGTACACTTTCGGGCAATCCTATTGCCATGTCTGCCGGGTTGGCCATGCTGCATCACCTGAATGACAATCCGCAAGTATACGATCAGTTGGAATCCATCGGAGATCACATCGTCCGGGGCTTTCAAGGGAATCTTCGCAAACTTGGCCTTGACTATACCATCAATCACATCGGCTCGATGTTCAGCATTTTTACTACCAGCCAGCCCGTGGTAGACTTTGAATCGGCCAAATCGGCTGATTTAGCCTTGTTTGGTAAATATTTCCAGGCAATGCTGCGTCGTGGCGTGTACCTGGCTCCTTCGCAGTTTGAAAGCTTATTCCTCTCTACTGCACTCACCAACGACAATATCCAGCACATTATCCAGGCTAACTATGAAGCACTGGAAGAGATTTTGGTTCAAGCATAAGTTGAGCAATGCCTACCTTACATTTTCGCATCAGCAAAAGATATGGGTTAACTCAACTGGTTTTGCACCTTTTATAAGACAACCTCGTATAAGAAGGGAAAGAAAACTAACCTCCCATCTTATGAATCATCTGCAACAGGAAATACCCGGTCAGCCTACTTTCTTACCATTGCCAGGACAAGCGCCTTTGAACGTTACCTCTGCGAAAAAAAGCGGATCGGACACGGAAATGCTAGAGACAACTATGTTTTCCTTATCGTATTTGCCCAAGGAATTATTCATACAAGCAGCCCTGGAAAATGCTCAATCCTGGCAACTAAAGCTTCGGGAGGTTGGGAAACCTGAGCTAAACGTCATTGCCGATCATCTGGGGAGCTTTATCAAGTACCTCACTACCGCCGACCCCGATACGAAAGCCATTGGCCGCTCTATGATTCAAATGGGCGATTTAACCATGACGGCTGCCCGTAGCGCACAGGCTGGAATTGCTAATACAATCAATGACTTAGGTATTTGGCTTAAAAAAACCGGAGAAGCGATGTAAATTGAGTCCATGAATTCCTAATCCCTACTTATGTTACCTGATCCAATTCAGCCGGGCATTCCTAATCCGGAATTTCCGCCAGTGCAAGAGCCCATTACCCCACCCGTTCCGGAGCCTTACTTGCCTCCTTCGCCGGAGCCTTACGTGCCCCCGGTGAAGCATCCAGAGATTGTCCCTAACCCGGAACCGCTTACGCCGCCGGTACAAGAGCCAACAGTGCCAGATGTGTAGCTGGTAGCTTTTAGTGGTTGGAAGTTAGTTGATTTACTATATTTGTTTAAAGACTAAAAGCCCTTTTTGCGCTATTTATCAGCGTAAAAAGGGCTTCTTTATGAATGAATAAACCACCGTGTTCAAAAGGAAGGCTTCGCTCAAAGCGAAGCCTTCCTTCGTAATCTATTAGCGTTTTAACAGCTTGTTTCTATAAAATTGGCTGCCCTGAATGGTTTGCAAAGAGTAAAGTCCGGCGGGTAAGCGGGTGAGGTGTTCGCTCAATTGGGCATCGACCAATGCAGGTAAGGCAGTAAACTCGGCCAGAGTAATACCATTGGCCGATACCAGCTTCAGGTGCGCTTCTGCGACGTTATCAGGCAATGCCAAGTGTACTTTTCCTTCGGTGGGATTGGGGTACACCAGCAAGCGTTCTATGGCGAGGGATGAATTGCCTTCCACAAAAATGGGTTTGTTGTACTGATACTGACCATCCTGATCGATTTGTTTGAGGCGGTAATAACTCCCCTGGCTAATGTTTTCATCCGTGAAAGTATACCTGTTTTCTGCTTTCCCTGGCTGAACCGACTGAACAAATCCAATCGATACAAAATCCTTCAAATCAGCGGATCGTTGCACTTCAAACCCGGCACTATTTACTTCAGCAGTGGTCTTCCAATCCAGTTTGATGCCATTGCCAACTCGGTTACCACCAAACGATAACAGAGAGATGGGTAAGGGAACATTTGGATTGCTATTCGCAGTAAAAAAGGTATAAGTATCAGAACCAATACCCGTATTGGAAAGCGTAAAAGGCTCAGTGTCATCAAATACAGAAGGATCTAAGCCAGTCCAGGTACCGGTATTCGATGTACCTGTTATGTGTAAATTAAAGGTAGTAAGTGGATCTAAACGTGTGGTTTGAAAACCAGTTCCCTCATTCGCTGCATTCCACTGAATAGTAATATCCGCTGTACCATCATCCAATTGCGGCAATATCTGCCAGGTTTTTTTCACTATCTCATTCTGCTGGGTTACTTCACTATTGCCAGTACCGTTTACATAGACTTTATCGAAGACACGCGCCTTGTAGATTGGGTTGGTTGCATCAGCAATAACAAAGGCAGGTGTATAGTCGTCGGCAGCGGAAGTTGAGCCAATAGGGAATAATTTACCTCCTGATGCATTTTGCATGAGAAAGCCGGACGTGGCTGTTTTATCACTGTTCGTCACAACGAATTTAGTTGCGTCAGCACCGTTGATGCTACCGGATAGATACAAATCGTAGAATGCACTAGCACCTAGAAAGAGATGTCCTGTGGCAAAAGTTAATGAACCACCTAAAACGGTATATTGAACAAGACGAACGCCAAAGGGGTTATTGATTGTCAGGTTATTAATGGTTTCGGGCATTAAACCTCCTGTCTGTTGCTGTTCGGTACTCCCATTAAATATGAAGTTTGCCAAGCTAAAGGTTTGATTTAAGGTTCTGATAGAGCCATTTATGCCCAATTTATGCGCTGTGATGAGTGATGCATCAAAATTCATAGTGAAGTTTGTCGTGCCATACAGCGAATCAGTCACAGCATCTAATGTAGCATTACCAGCGATAGTAAATGTTCCACCATTGATCTCCTTCTTGGATATCAATGTAGTAACGCTGCCTGGATTAATTTTCATGCCTTTCGTGTTCAGCATAATCTTTCCCGTACCACCCAGCTCTGCGGTACTCCCTGTAATGAGGAATGGTCCTGTCGTTGCGTTTGCTTGAGTTACGATTCCAGTGCCTCGAATGCCATTACGGAAGGTTTTGGTGCCTAAGTTTTGAAAGGAAATATTGCCATTTGCTTCAAAAATGCCGTTAAAGGTTGTCTGGGCATTTGCTCCAATAGATGCCGTATTTTGCCCAATTTTAAAAATAGGTATCGTTGAAGAAGACACTCCAGGAAAATAGGTTTGATTATCAGAACTGAATAAATCACTATTATTCCAAAAGAAAGTCGCCTGGTTTTCATAAAAAACCTTTCCCAAACTCCCATTCCCCGCTAATAGGTCGGATAGGCCTGCAGTATTTAAATCTACCTGCATCACTCCGTTGGTTTTTACTAGACAAGTGCCATTAATTGTTGGTGCAACTGCGCCATCGTGATTGAAGGTGCCATTAATCACTAAGTCATCACCTGCACCATTGTTAATGGTGAGCAGTCCACCCGTTCTACGTAACACCGCCCCAATGTTAATGATCGTTTGATCAATGATTTGGTTATTGTTTAAGGTAATTGTATGAGTGTTGAGTATTTCAATGGTATTTGAATTATAATTAGGGGTAATCGTAGCATCTACCCAGGCTAACTGGTCACTTGACATCTCCCAAGTATTCACGGAAGACCAATCACCGGAAGCTTTTGAACGAAAATAGTTGGTAAGGTCATTAGTGGAAGAGGGAGAACTGCCCTGTACCTGAAAATTGTCTATTCTTAGTGAGCCAGTTCCGGAGGCTCCACTGGCTAATAAGCGAAAGTCTAAAGTGATGGGATTATTTATAGCTGGGATATTAGGTAAGTCAAATACCATTTCATAAAAAGACCCCTCTACGGGTAGTGGAAAAGTTGTGGGTAAATTGATATACCCAGATCCATTAACGCTATAAGCCAAGGTAACTGTTTGCGCCCCTGTGAGTGATCGTTGTGCTTGCAAATACACTTTGAAACTTGAGTAAGACGCAAGGCTATCTCCGTTCAAATGAAATTGAAAATGCCTCGTGTTTGTACCACTAGAATTTGCCATAGCAAGCGCAGAGTCTGGAACTGTATTGCTGGCAAATGCTGCATCGTCAGAAGCAATACCTTTATAGACCTGAAAAACCTCAGTTGAGTTAACACTTGTAGTAATCCCAGTAGCCGTTGTATGGCTTAAAGTACTGTAGGTGGAACCAGTATTAAAATCATAATTTACCAAGGTTACTTGTGCTTGGCAGACCTGGCTAAAACCCCAAAAAAGAGCGAGACACAACAAAAAAAGCGAATGTTTTCGGTGAAAAGACACCATAGTAATGAAAATGTGGATTTGAGAAGAGTTTTTATCAGGTTGTAAAGCACTTATTTGGCTGTGACTTAAATAGAGAGAAGTCAAATGATTGCTTGACCGGATTTAAGCTGCAAAGGTAAATCAAATATCCAAAAAAATACTTGAAAAATAGTATCTTTTCGATTTATTCTTTCATACCTGGAATAGTAAACAACCAGTGATAAATATTATTATAGCTGTAAGTTTAAGAGGTGAATTATTCACAAAAGGCCTTGATAGCCACTAGTTTCGATTGATTTGAGACAATTAGTACTTGATTAATTTGTTCTGATAAGTTTGATTGCCTTGGGAGGTTTGCAGAAAATACATTCCGGCTGGTAAGGCAAGGAGTAACTCACTCAGCCGAGCATCTGCGTCGGTAGGTAAGGCTGTAAATGACGCTAGCGGTATGCCTTTGGAGGATAGGAGGGTGAAATTGGCACTGGTGATATCGGGCAGGGAAAGGTATATTTTTCCTAAGGTTGGATTGGGGTACAGCAGTAAGCCATCCAGGGTGAGGAAGGTATAGGCTTCCACAAAAATGGGCTTGCTAAGTTCATACTGCCCGTCCTGATCCAACTGCTTGAGCCGGTAATAGCCAGCCTGGCGATAGTTTTCATCGGTAAAGGTGTAGTGATTCACCGCTTGGGGTTGTTGAGTCGCTTTTACGTACCCAATGACCACAAACTCCTTTAGATTAGCCGAGCGCTGCACTTCAAATCTAGCATTGTTCATCTCTTTAACCGTGCTCCATGCCAACTTAATACTGTTATCCACCCGATAGCCGCTGAAAGACTGTAAGGAGACAGGAAGAGGGTTATTAGCATCGGCGGCTGTCCATTGGTTGGTGAAGGTTGGAATGCCCGTTCTTGTAATGGTATTAGTGCTGGGATCAACAACTCCTTGCTCATCGAGCCAAGTGACCCCATTATTGAAAGAACGAAACAGAATCAAGCTGAAATCTAAGCTCACTACTTCGGCATCAAAATAATGAAAGGCCAATGTAGCATCCAGGCCAGTATCGGTAGTGGGTGAGATAGTGAAATATCGCTGAATGCTTTGATTACCGCTCCCGTCCGTCCTGACTGCAGCTGGGCCCGTTACTCGGGTTACAGTAGTGGAACCGGGCGCAGCACCTGCCGCATTTATTTCCAATCCTAATCCACCAAAATCGTGATTCACTCCTTGGGCAAGCGTACGGGTGGTTGTGACATTTCCCACTATTCTTGCTGTTTCTGTTTCGCTTAGCTGAGCCGTAGGCCCCAACGTTACCGTATGGGTATTGGTTTGAAGAATGCCATTGGTGAGATTGAGCGTACCGTTAGTTATCCAATTGCCCGATAAGGAAACATTGTTCTGTACATTCAGGGTTAGGTTATCGCCAAATGTAAGGGTGCCACTGCCGCCCAATTGTTGGATACTACCCAAGTTTAGGGCAACTGTGCTGGGCACAGCAGCAGTAATCGTTTTAGCCGAACGGACAGTAACCGTGGCCGCCTGTATTTGTAGTCCGCTGGCATTTAATAGGAGATTGCCCTCGCCGCTTAGTTCGGCACTAGGCCCTGTGATTTGAAAACTACCACTGCTAGCCTCTTGGGTAATGTTGCCACTTCCTCGTATGCCATTGCGAAATGTTTTGACACCCGCTCCTGACCAGCTTACATTGGCATCAGCTTCTAAAATACCGTTGACGAAAGTAGCCCCAGCAGAGCCAACGGATTGAGTAGTGGTGATTTTTAAGATAGGGATTTCGGAAGTGACGTTGGGAAAAAAACTAATGTTATCGGTATTGAAAGGTTGGGATGTATTCCAATGAAAAATGGAGCCATTCTCCCAAATCATTCTACTCTGAATGGTATTGCTTTCGTTCGTAGCATACCAGTCCGCTTGTCCGCTTGCATTGTTGTCTACCCGCAGCGTGCTGCCTGCTTTCATTCGCATAATACTATTCAAATTCAAGGTTGGCACAGGCGCGCTAGAACCGTGGACGTACGTGCCACCCGACTGGATTTCCAGGTCATCGCCAGGGCCATTTTGAAGGGTAAAAGCAGTGGCTGGATTACTTACTACTAGCGTACCTCCTGCGGCCACCACCGTCTGGTCGATGCTAACGGGTGCAGTAATCTGTACCGTATGTGTGTTACGAATCGTGATGGTATTGGCCAGGGCAGTTGGCGCAACTGCAGCGGGTTGCCAGGTGACATTGTCAACAGACATTTCCCAGGTGCTCGTGGCATCCCAATTACCTGATTGCACAGAACGGTAAAAGGAATTGAAATTGTAAGGAATATACACATCATCAAAAATCGCAAAATTGGTTGCGCTTTTGTTGCGATGCCAATCCATGCCTAGGTATTTCAGGTTGTCATTTATGTATTTTTCATTGACGATATTTGTTCGAACTGAATCGTTCGTTTGTCGTGGATCGGTTTGGGGAAATGCCGCTGGATCAGACTCTACGTATAGGCTCCATAGGTTTCCAGCTGGGTTATAAGTGACTCTTACGCTTAAATATTCATTGCTATAGTCGTGCGTACCAGTGGAAATAATGTCCGTGATAGCATTATTGCCTATCTCTCCATCGATATGCACTAATCGGACTCGGTTGTATGGGTTGGGTGGGTTAGGTTCGCCTAAAACTACCGCATAACCGCGTGGGTCTACCCCGATTATGTCAGCCCCGAAAAGCTTCCAAAACTTTACGCCCAGCACGAAGGCAATACCATCACTATTGCCTGTGTTAAATCCGTTGGGATCAGGTACTGTTTGGCGCATGTTAAAAGCCCAGGTGAGTACATCGCTATTGGCGCTGAGGGTGGTATTGTAGAAGGTAGAAACGTCCCGATACACAAAGTTGGCGGTGGCTTCGTTAGTATTAGTATTGGAATTGATTCTTAATCTGTTCGATTCAATCTCCCCGAGATTTCCTCCCGTTGCTATTTCTGACCAGCCGCCAGTGATGGGGGATGGGTCTGGAGGGTTGCGGTTAAAATTATCTAAGAGCACTTGTGCCTCACATAGCTCGATACTGCCCAAGAAAAGGCAGCAGATAAAGTAGCTTTTGAACGGGGAAAACTTTTTCATACTGTTAGTAGGACGAAGGTTCGGTTCTTAACTATTCAATACGGGTATTCACTGCGTTAGTTGCTAAGGCGAGATAGGATTGATAAGCAGAAATATTTATAAATTAAGTCAACACTAAGACGCATCTTGAATTGAATAAAAATACAAAATAATCTTTAATGAGTTAAAAATTATTCCAAAAAGTGTGCTTTTTAAGAAAAAAAATCCAGCTAGGTAACTGCTTTGATAAGAGGATTAAAATAAAAAAGCATCTACTGGCTGAACCAGAGATGCTTATAAAAAACCAGGACAGAAAAAATGATTGGCTAGTCTATCTGATGAACGCCATGACCAATTTGACTGGGATAAAAGTCTGCTTTCAGTCCCGTTTTTTGGGTATAAACCGCGCTTACGGTTGCTTTAAAATTAGCTACCTGATCGTTTTTTACTAAAGCAATGGCACAACCGCCGAAGCCAGCCCCAGTCATGCGGGCACCCAGACAGCCGGGCTGCTGCTGCGCTTCGTGAGCAATTGTATCAAGCGCCAGGCCAGTCACCTCATAATCGTGTTGCAGTGATTGATGAGATTCGTTAAGTAACTGCCCGAAAGAGGCCAAATCACCCTGTTTCAGCACTTCTATGGCGCGCAATACCCGCTGGTTTTCGGTAATCACGTGGCGGGCGCGTTTGCGGAGCGTTTCGTTTGGTACCAGTTCTTCTACGGCTTCCAACTTGGCTGAACACAAGTCGCGGTAGCTATATTTCTTATTCAGGATGGCTAATGCTTCATCGCACTCCGCCCGGCGTTCGTTGTACTTGGAATCGGCTAACTCCCGCCGCTGGTTGGTATTCATAATAACCAAGCTGTAGCCCTGTAGTTGAAAAGGGATATATTGGTAATCAAGCGATTCGGTGTTGAGCAAGATGGCGTGGTTTTCTTTTCCCAGTGCCACGCAAAACTGATCCATAATCCCCGAATTGACCCCGATGTAGCGATTCTCTACCTGCTGGCAAAACCTCGCTAGCCAAACCAGATCAATTTCCTTCTTGTTTTTGAGTGGCTCAGACTCAAGCGTCAAAAGCATAAAGGTGGTCAATACTTCGATCGCTGCCGAAGAAGACAGTCCGGCTCCATCGGGCAAGTCACCGGAGTACAAGATGTCATAGCCGCTGAGTGGGTGCCCTTCATTGCGTAGGAACTGCAATACCCCTTTGGGATAATTGGCCCAGTCATCTTTGTCATCAAAGTCAATTTCTCCCTTCAGATCCACCATCACTTCCAGCTCGGTGTTCAGCGAATATAGCCGGATGAACTCGTCGTCGCGCTTACGAATGACTGCTGCAATGCCAATCGTCAGTGCCCCAGGAAACACGTAACCACCGTTGTAATCAATATGTTCGCCAATCAGGTTTACCCGTCCGGGAGCAAAGAAGGTGTGCAGGCTATTTCCTGATTCGCCGTAAAGCTTAATAAAAGAGGATTTTAATGCGTCGATGTTCATAGGAGTAAGGTAGGTAATCTAAATGTTTGCACTTTAATTTGATGACAAAAATTCAAAACATATTCCATTCTAACTTAACAACCTTGCATTTTTATTCTCAAGCATTGGTACAACGCCCATTTTTTTGCTAGGTTAGCACTGTTAACAATTAACAATTAACAATTAACAATTAACAATGAGCAATGGACAATGTAGACTCATTATTCACTACTCACTACTCACTACTCACTACTCACTGCTTATGTTTATCATTGAAGAAGAGCCATTTGGCTCATTGACTCTCTACAAAATGCTCAATCAGGACACAGACGAGTACGTGTCTATTCTGCCTGGTTACGGTGCTATTATTCAGCAGTTGGTATTGGCTACGGCATCCGAGCGGCTTATTGAGGTGATTGATGGGTACGATACTAGTGAACAATTGTTAAACGCAAAGCCTGGCGCAGTGAAAGGAAATCTGCTTTTTCCTTTTCCAAACCGGGTAAATGAAGGGAAGTACGTTTTTGGAGGAGAGAAATATCAATTGCCCATCAACGAAATCACGCGCGGCCACGCTTTGCACGGACTCTTGTACCAAGCTGATTTTGAGGTGGTAGCGCAAGGGGCTTCGGCTACTGGGGCTTTTCTTATTCTGGAATATGAGTCGGATGGCAAAGCGGAAGGTTATCCGTTCAAATACTTGCTTGACCTGGACTTCCGCCTGAATGACGAGGGATTTAGTTGCAAAGTAGTGGTGCAAAATTTGGAAGAAAAGGAAATCCCGGTAGGGTTTGGCTACCATCCTTCTTTTAAGCTCGGCGGCCGCATTGACGAGATGTTATTGAAATTGCCCATCCATTCGCAAGTAGCGCTCGATAGCCGGATGATTCCCACCGGAGAAGAATTGCCTTCTGATAAGTGCCTAGAATTTAGCCGGATAGAAGGCGACTCTTTCAACCACACTTTTCACGTAGACGAGGAAAATGCGCTGGCTGTTACGCAGTTATATGATCCGAAACAAAACGTAAGTCTGGTAGTATGGCAACATACCGGCCCCAACCAGTTCAATTACCTGCAAGTCTATACCCCAGCGTCGCGCGAAAGTATCGCCATCGAGCCAATGACTTGTGCGCCCGATGCCTTCAACAACGGCAAAGGCCTGATCTTACTACAACCGGACGAAACTATTGAAGCAACTTTTGGCGTGAGAGTAGAGTAGGTGGGTGGTGCTTGGATATGCCTATATGTTTTGCATCAATGATTTTATTCTTTGCATACGACTAGCACCAGAACCGAAAGGTAAGGCGCATTCAATTCCTTCATCAATATCCGTCCTTTGTAGCAACGCCCGAAACTTAGTAGTCAAATAGTCTTTTACCATTTGTGGAGACTTGTTGATTTCTTCTTCCAGTGAGGGTCTGTTATCAAAAATGTATACGATATCCTCGAAATCCGTACTGATACGAATGTCTTTCCATCCTCTTGCCCAAAGTGCTTCTAACTTGGAAGCCACGAAATAAGGCGAGGTAAATAATTTGATGGTTTGCCCATTAGGGAATCTATACCAAACAGCCTGCCGGATGCCCTCTTCGTACCATCGGTTGGAAAAGCCAAGGATGGTAGCATCAGTAGGCATGATGTCAACGGTTATGGATTGATATATCCATCGGCAGACCGGTGCTCTATCTCGGGTATCGTTTTGAAAGCCTATACTACGAAGCCTTTCTTCCAGTGCGTATAAAGCCTTCCTGGAAGTTAATTCAATGACACAATCTACATCATCGGTTGGCCTTACTTCCGTCGCTGCCACATCGGTAGCATACAGGCAGACAGTTGCGCCACCCACAAATACCACCTGCTCTTTCAGTTCCTGTAAGCCGTTGGCTACTGTCTGCAATTGGACAAGATTGCTCCAGTTCATCAGTTTTTGGGTTTAATTCTTTTGGTTAGTTCTTCCAAAGCTAAAGCCTGTTCTCTGGCTCGGCCAACCCGCAGGGCATCCACCAAAGCCAGCAACTCATGAAACCGGACATCCTTTTTCACGGCCTGGCTCGCTTTGCCATACAAGGGTTCAATGGCCTGACCTCGGGTATTACCTTCCTCATCGGGCCACACATACACTTCAGAGCTGATAATTATATCGGAAAGTGGTTTAGCAGAATGGGCGGTGGGTATGCCTCGTATGATTGACCCTGGTTGCACTGGAAAGACATATTTTATTCCATACTGTAGAAAGTCAAGCAGGCCACTGGTGTATACCTTCTTCTTATTCTGATCAATCAATCGTGCAAAGGCCGAGCGATTCAATGATTCCGAAACTTCCGATTGGCTTAGGAAAAGTTCTTGCGCAAGTGTCAGATGATTCCAAAATAATGAATCCTGAGCAATTATTTTTAGTAGGATAGCTATATCCTGTGGGCGCATTCCTTTGTGTTTCCTCATATTGCATATCGCGATATGCAATATGAGGAAACCAAGTATAATAACCAAGAACGATCTTACTACAACCAGAATAGACTATGGAAGCAGCTTTTGGCGTGAGAGTGGAGTAGGTGGATTAGTAGATTAGCGGATGTGTAGATTAGTAAATAAAATGATTTAATCCACTAATCCACACATCTACCTTTAAGCCAATCCCTTGTCGCGCATTTTAGCGAATTCGTTGTAGCGGCGGACAATGGCCATTCCGAAACCTAGTACCAGTACCAGCGTACCGATCCAAAGCACATTGATAAATGGCTTCTCGAGCACTTTCATGATGATATAATCCTTCTGAGTAGTATTGACCGTAAAACTGAAATTTCCTTCTTTAGGATTGACTTCCGTAAATGCGATTTTTAGCCCTAAGTCTTCAATAATTTCGGGTGGCCGACCAATCATACCGTCCTTAATGACGAAGGTTGGATTGGCTTCGTAATTGCGATCTTTGCCCAAAATACGGATATTGGCTTTCACGGCGGCATCGCTGGAGGTAAGCACTACTTCTTCCATGCTCGTAACGCGTGTTACATTATCAAGCACCGCTACAAAGTCATTGATATAAAAGGTGTCCTTCAAACTAACGGTAAATTTCTCGGCTTCGCTCCATTCGCGTTCTTCGGTAGGGTCGGGCGCATACGTGATGTGGGTGTACAGATCCCTTTTTGTCCCGTGTTTGATGTCGGGAGAAATGACATGCCCCATTTGTTCATTGATCTGTTGGCGGGGATACAAGGTCGTAATCTTGCCTTTTGGATCGCGGTATTCTACTTGATAATAGGTATTTTCCGCCGCAATTTCCAGCGTATCGCCTTTGGAGTAATACTTTTTACCTCCTAGTACAATGTCTTTCCGGGCTCTGGCTTTATAAGCCACATTGGTAGGAGCAACTAGGTCTTTTTTGATATAACCAGGAATGTTTCTGGCTTCCATCAACTGGCCTTTATAGGTAACCTGATATTCGCCCATTTGCACGGGCTGGTTATAAAACAGCAGCAGGTTTTCCTTGTTTTCCTTATCGTTGTCCTTGGTAAAGGCTTTCTCTTTGGAAATGAGGTAGCCAGTATTGTTGAGCGAAATCACCTTAGAATAACCCGAGGAATACATAATGCCAATCAACATCATCGCAATGCCAATGTGGGCCACCGAGCCACCCGATAGCTTGTAATTGCCCCGGATTACCCCGGTTAGCGTGCTAATGTTGGACACAATCGTAAATATTGCCGCGACGAGCACCACGATATAAATCCAGTTATTTACATTCGTTAGCACCAGCACTGCCGCCGCCAACATAAGCGTAATGATTCCCGGCATAGTGAGGGCATCCAGGAAATTGCTTTTATCTATTTTTTTCCACCAGAAAAACTGCCCGATGGCCGAAAAGACGGCAATGGCGACGGCAAACCATAACTGGAATTTGGTATAATGCGCAATCGCATCGGTAGGAAGGGCAATGTTAGAAACGGCTCCGAAAGCTTCAATAATCTTGTTATACACTGGAATGGAAGTGGTAAACAAGACCTGGAAGCCAGCCAGACACAAAGTAGTTGCACCGAGGAAAATCCAGAATTCCCGCGAATAAGTGGAGACTTCTTTGTCGGTAGAAGGAATTTCTTTCCATCGGACAATGGCCAGCACTACAGCTAAAGCCACGAAAGTAGCGAGGTAAATGAGCAGCTGACCCGACAAGCCCAGATCAGTGAAGGAATGTACCGAGGCATTGCCCAATACGCCGCTCCGCGTGAGGAAGGTAGCATATAGAATCAGGATGAACGTAGCAATGGCCAGAATGATGGACGACTTGAGCGCCGTTTCACTCTTCTTATAGGCAATCATCGTGTGGATGGCCGCAATGAGGACTATCCAGGGCACATACACCGCATTTTCGACCGGATCCCAGCTCCAGTAGCCGCCAAAGCTAAGTGTTTCGTACGCCCAATATGCCCCCATCAGAATACCTACGCCCAGCACCATCGCCGAAAATAGCGACCAGGGCAAAGCCGGACGAATCCATTCGCTGTACCGTTTTTGCCAAAGGCCCGCGATGCAATACGCAAAAGGAATCAAGGTTGTAGCGAAACCGAGGAATAAGGTCGGCGGGTGAATCACCATCCAATAGTTTTGCAGCAAAGGATTGAGTCCGTCACCATCGGTTGGTACGAAGTTGGGATTGGCTTGGAAAATGGGAATATCGGGGAAAACTTCGCGCAGCAGCATAAAGGGCGAGCTCCCGATTTTGGTGCCAAAAAGAACTGTGCCCAGAATCATAGAAACCAGGAAGGCTTGTACTAGGGAGAAAATAGCCATCAGAGGGCTTTCCCAGGTCTTATTGGTTAGAATCAGAATAATCCCCAGCACCGTATTCCAGAAAATCCACAGCAGAAAACTGCCTTCCTGTCCTTCCCAGAAGCAGGAAATCATGTAGTAAACAGGCAGGCTATTGGAGGAGTGATCGTAAGCGTAATGGTACTCGTAGTAGTGCTGATGAATGATGTAAAAAAGGCTAATAACGATGCCTAGTACGGCAGCACTGTGTAGATAGAAAGCAATTCGGGAAAATCGCTGCCAGGAAAGGGAATCCTGCGGTAAAGTATTGGCCTGTCGTACCGATTGCCAATACCCAAAAGTAGCTACTAGTGCCGTTACGAAGGAGACAATAACCAGCAAATGCCCTAGATTACCAACGAAAGTATGCATGTTCAATTAACAATTATCAATGAGCAATTAACAATAAATTAGGAGTTGATAGAAATAGCTAGCTTTTCATTGTTCATTGGTTATTGTTAGCTGTTAATTGTTTTCCATTGTCCTTGTATTTGGACGGGCATTTCAGCAGGATGTTGGAGGCTACAAACATATTGTCTTTCACGCTGCCTATGACTACAATCTGCTCGGAACGGTCGAAGTCCTGGGGCTTGGGTTTGTATAAAACCACCTGGTGTTCTTCGTTGTTGTTGTCGAGCATGACAAAGGTGAAGTAATTAGGGTCAAGCTGAGGGTGATATTCCATGCCTACAATATGCCCAGCGGCGTCTTTTTTGAGTTTGCCTACTACGTGAATATCTCCGCTAGCGCCTTCTTTCGCCATAGAGAAGGCTTCTTTGAAGGTGACATACGTACTGGAATCACTCGCCGCCGTGACGATGATACCAATGGCAATGGCAATGACAACGATACCAATTATATGGGTCTTTTTCATGGGTATATATTTTAACCTGAAGCAGCTATTTTAACTCTTTTTCGACTTGGCTAATCTTGCCGTCTAAGCGAACCAGATACACAAAGATGCCCAACAGAATAATGAGCAACACGCCTACAACCACATAAATCTTGCCGTCGGCCCGTAGCTGATCGGCCATTTCCACTGTATTTGCCTCACCCATTTGTTGAGCAAATAGGTTGAAAGACAGCCCGAAAAGGATAGTTAATAAGGAAATAACTTTTTTCATGGGTTTTGAATTGTATAAATAATCAACTGATGGAGAAGTCTTTATTGGCAATTACCTACTCAAACCTTATTTCTTGGCAGCGGCTGCTTGCTGATGATCCGGTACGCTGGTGCGGGCCTCTTCTAGTTTACGGTCAATTTTGCGCAGGCGCACGCCCAATTCAGCGATCCAGACACTCAGCAAAATCCAGCCAATAATGGCCGGATAAAACACCAGCCGCATCCGTAAGTCCACATCATATACCTTGAAACCAGGATTGCCACCATTGCCTGGGTGCAGCGAATCGGTCAGGCGAGGCAGGATCAATAGTAAGGGAATGAGGGTAGCGAAGGCGAAGATATTATAGATGGCCGAAATGCGTCCCCGCTGCTGTTCATCTTCAAACGAACTGCGGAGCACCAGATAGGCCAGGTAAATAAGCATTCCAATGGCAGCTCCGTTCAGTTTGGCATCGTTTACCCACCAGGCACCCCAGGTGAATCTGGCCCAAAGGCTGCCCGTAAGTATGCCTAAAGCACCGAATAGAATACCCGCGTGAGCCGTTTCTACGGCTTTGTCGTCTAGTTCGGGCGTGGGCTGGCGCAGGTATTTTACCGAATATACCACCGAAGCACCCAGAATAAATAACATGCCAAACCACATCGGTACGTGGAAATACAGGTTGCGGACAGTCTCATTGAGAATCGGTTGGCGAGGTACGCCCAGCAGGAAGCCCGCTGTTACCACGTAAAGCAACAATCCGATGCATACCCACTTCCACCAGGATAATCTCATACTAGGATTCATATGATTTGTAAGATGAACAGAATGTCTATCCTTATCTTTAATTTAATATAAAATTTCACTCTACCCATCCGCCCATCAAATTAGCTTCTCCAAAGGTAGGGAAACAAGATATACGACAGTACCAATACAATGGCATTAATGGCCAGCAGCGTCATAACCTCGTTCAGGCTGGAGCCTCTGTCCAGGCCATCGATCGCATTTTTAGAGACCTTAATCAGCATCAGCAACATGGGCAGTACCACCGGGAAACTCAATACCGCCATCAAGGTGCCATTGTTCGGCGCTTTAGAGGCAATGCCCGCCACCATCGTAAGGGTGGACGAAAACCCTACGGCTCCTAACAACATATTGCCCATGAACAACCAACTGTCTTGTACTGGATTGCCCATAACCAAGGCATAAAACCCAAACCCTATACCCGATAAAATCAGCATCAGGCCTGTATTATAAAGGATTTTAGATAAGATGATTCCCTGCGGACTGGCGAGCGTATAATAATAAATAAATCTTCCGTGGCGTTCCTGCATAAAGCTTTTCGCAATCGCGCTTACCGAAGTAAACAGCAGAATAATCCAAAACAAGGCGTTCCAGGTCGCTGGGCTTAGCTGGTTTTCCCGAAGGTTGAAACTCATATAGCAGATCACAACCGTACTAACTACGTAGAGTAACATGCCATTTAGTGCATATCGTTGTCGCCATTCCAGCCGTACTTCCTTCTGAATAAGTGCCTTGATTTCTTCCAATTCCGGCCTTGTAGATCTGAAACGCAAAGATAAGACACAAACAGGATAAACAGACATTGGAAATCTACTTATCTTTGCGGCTATGAATTATTTATCTGCAGAGTCGGTTTCCAAAAATTTTGGCGAACGATGGTTATTCAAAACCCTTTCTTTTGGTATTAGCCGCGGCGAAAAAGTGGCACTGGTGGGCATTAATGGCTCGGGTAAAACGACCTTGCTCAATGTATTGGCGGGGCTTATTCCTCCTGACGAGGGTTTAGTGAGTCTGCGCAAAGGCATTTCGGTGGGTTACCTGGGACAAGAACCGAGTTTTGACGAAACCAAATCGGTGATGGACACGCTGTTCAATTCCCAAAATCCGGCCCTAGACGCGATCAAAAGCTACGAATACTGCCTGGCTCACGAGGATTATGACAACCTGCCAGAAGCCATGGAAAAAATGGACACCTTCAAGGCCTGGGATTATGAAGTAAAGATAAAACAGATTCTGGGCAAGTTGGGCATCACTGATTTAGATAAGCTGGTGAGCCAATTGTCGGGTGGGCAGCGGAAGCGGGTGGCGATGGCGCGCGTGCTCATCGAAGAACCGGATCTGTTGATAATGGATGAGCCTACTAACCACTTGGATCTGGAAACGATTGAGTGGCTGGAAAATACGCTGGCAACCCAACAACAAGCCTTGTTATTGGTGTCCCACGACCGGTATTTCCTCGACCGTGCCTGTAATACCATTGTGGAGCTGGACAATGGCAAGCTCTTCCGTTACAATGGCAATTATGCTTATTTCCTCGAAAAGAAAGCCGAACGCGAGTTAGCCGATGCAGCGGAAATAGATAAAGCCAAAAATTTGATGCGGAAAGAACTGGAATGGATGCGGCGGCAACCCAAAGCCCGTGGTACCAAAGCCCAATATCGCATCGATGCTTTCCACGAACTGAAGGACAAAGCAAGCCAGAAGAAGGTAGAAACCCAACTGGAATTGAGCGTAAAAACCTCGCGTCAAGGCGGTAAAGTAATTGAATTAGAAGGTGTAAATAAGAATTTCGGCGATCAAGTGCTGGTGAAAGACTTTTCCTACGTCTTCAGGAAAAAGGACCGGATTGGCATCGTAGGCCGCAATGGCGTAGGAAAAACCACGTTCCTCAATATGCTGGCTGGGCAATTATCGCCTGATACGGGCAAAATAGACAAAGGCGATACAACCACTTTCGGATACTATTCCCAAACGGCCCTGGACTTTCGCGAAGACCAACGGGTAATTGATTTGGTGAAAGAAATTGCGGAGGTAATTACGCTGGGCAATGGAGAAACCATTACGGCTTCCCAGTTTTTGCAGCATTTTCAATTCCCGCCCGCTACCCAATATAAGTTTGTTTCCAAGCTGAGCGGTGGAGAAAAACGGCGGCTACAACTGCTCAAAGTGCTGATCCAGAATCCGAACTTCCTCATCCTCGATGAGCCAACCAACGACCTGGACATTGCCACACTCAATATTCTGGAAGATTTCCTGCAAAACTTCCCCGGTTGCCTACTGCTCGTTTCCCACGATCGTTACTTTATGGATCACCTGGTAGAGCACTTATTTGTGTTCGAAGGCGAAGGGATAATTCGTGACTTTCCTGGCAACTATACTGACTACCGCGATTGGCTGAATGATAAAGAGGCAGACGAAAAAGAAGAGGCCAAGCAAGCGGCCACGGCTCAGCGGGATGCCGCCCAGCGGGAGGCTAACAGTCCAGTTCCTGCGCCCAAAGCGGCCAAAAAGCAGGAAGTAGTTCAGGCAGAAGTGGCTACGCAAAAAAGAAAATTATCCTTTAAGGAAAAACAAGAATACCAAGGACTGGAAAAGGAAATAGAAGCCTTAGAAACCCGGAAAGCTGACCTTATCGAAAAGCTCAACGCGGGTTCTAACAATCACGCTGAACTGGCCGCATTTGCCAAAGAGATTCAGGACATAGATAAAACAGTGGCGGATAAATCGGAGCGCTGGCTTGAACTAGCCGAAGGAATATAGGGTAATGAGTTGGTAGAAAATTTTCGGGTCTTGGTTGGGTGTTTTTTACCTGCCAAGGCCCGAAGTGTTTTATAAGGCTCTCTATTCTGTGGGCGGGAATCGCTGGCTTCCAATGGCTAGCCATCGGTGGGCATCTTACTTCTGCGTTCCAGCAAGACGGTATTTCGCCATACTCCGTGGAGTTGTGCAATACGCTCGCGGTAGCCTACTTGCCGGAAGCCACACTTTTGATGAATATGGATGCTTGCACCATTTTCGGGAAAGATACTGGCTTGCAGCGTCCAGATTCCATGGCTTTCACTGGCGCTAATAAGCCCTTCCAACAAGTGCTGACCTACTTTTTTGCCCCTAAATTCCTCCTCCACATACACGCTTACCTCTGCTACGCCCCGGTACACTGCTCGGCTGGAAACCGGACTCAAGGCTGCCCATCCAACTACTATTCCTTCCGCAGTTACGGCCACTAATCGGCTATGGGTCAGATGTCCAGCCTCCCAGTTTTCCCAATCCGGACTTTGGGTTTGGAAAGTGGCTTGGCCAGTGGCGATACCGCTTTCGTAAATGGCTTTGACAACCAACCAGTCTTCAGGGCAGAATGTTCGAAGGTGAATGAAAGCAGTGGACATCGTTTGCTAGGTTATCTTTATTCGTGCTTGGCGCGATTCCATAAAGTTGTGATTCACCTGGACGCATGAATTACGTCATTTTTGTAGGCTTGCAGCGAGCGGCAATTCGGTTTAATATCGAAAGACAATAGCCGCCCTTTCTCATCTATTTCCATTTCGCAGCATTCAGCAAACAGGTCTTTGAGCATTTCCCGTGCCCGCTGAATGCGCGATTTGGTGGCAGAAAGTCCCAGGTTTAGTTGCCGGGCAATGTCTGCTTGCTTCATTCCTTCCACATCCGAAAGACGCAAAGGCTCAGCATAGGTCGGTGGCAGAAGATGAATCATGGGCAGAATATACTCCACCGCTTCCCGATAAGCTTCCTCTTCGTTTTCTTGGGGAATATTTAGCTCTTCGGCCATGGGAACTAGCCGCTTATTTTTACGGACATGGTCGATGATGGCGTTCTGAGCCATCCGAAGCAGCCAGGAACGTACGTTTTGGATGCCGGTTTTGCTCTGGCAGAAACCATACACTTTCAACAACATCTCTTGCATAAGGTCGTTCACCTGCTCTGGATCATTGACCCGTTTTCGGATATAGCCTCTCAAGGCATCCTTATGCGCTAACCAAAGTTGGGGTACGTCACAATGCATTGGCATAGGTGTTAATCAATATTAATGCGCTTATCGTTTCTCATCGCTTTTTCAGAAAAGGCTTCACACTATAATTTATTGAACGGATTGCTGCTCCAGAGGAGCATCCTGTTTATAGGAAACAGTAAAGGAATTGTAGCTGACTCCATCGGAGTCTCCTTCCTATATATTATGCGGCGTTCGTTGTGGGGCTGAATTTGCTTTGCTGCTTCAGAGCCACATTTACCAGCAAGATCAGCACAGGTACTTCAATCAGAGGGCCAATTACGGCGGCAAAGGCAGCACCAGAGTTGATTCCAAAAACCGCAATGGCCACGGCAATACCTAATTCAAAGTTATTCCCGGCAGCAGTAAAGGCCAGGGAAGTCGATTTGGCGTAATCAGCGCCTGCACGCTTGGCCAGGTAAAAAGCCGAGAAGAACATCACCAAAAAATAGATGACCAAGGGCAGCGCAATCCGCAGTACATCGCCTGGAATCTGTACAATCAGGTTCCCTTTCAGGCTGAACATCACTACAATAGTAAACAGCAGCGCTACCAGGGTCAGTGGGCTGATGGTAGGAATAAATACGCCTTCATACCAAGCTTTGCCTTTCCAGCGTACTAGCAAATAACGCGACAACAGTCCAGCTAAAAAGGGAACGCCCAGGTAAATAAACACGCTTTGAGCAATCTGACCAATGCTGATTTCCACCAGTGCGCCTTTCATTCCGAACAGTGGAGGCAACACGGTCACGAATACGTACGCGTAAATGCTGTAGAACAAGACCTGAAAAATACTGTTGAAAGCTACTAGCCCGGCTGCGTATTCGCTGTCGCCTTTGGCCAAATCATTCCATACAATTACCATGGCGATACAGCGGGCGATGCCAATCATAATGAGGCCAACCATATAGTCTGGTTTATCAGGCAACAGCGTAATGGCCAGAATAAACATGAGCACCGGTCCAATAATCCAGTTCTGAAGCAGGGATAGCCCCAAAATTTTGGTATTGCGGAAAACTTCGCCCAGCCGTTCGTACTTTACTTTGGCCAAGGGCGGATACATCATTACGATGAGGCCAATGGCTATGGGAATGTTGGTCGTTCCTTCATTAAATTGATTAATAAAGGGCTCTATTCCAGGTGTTGTATAACCTAGCGCCACTCCGATGACCATAGCCAGGAAGATCCACAGGGTCAGGTAGCGATCCAGGAAGGAGAGCTTTTTATGAGCGATAGTAGCAGTAGACATATCTGAGTTTAAAGAAGTTTTATTGGGGTGTACTAATTATTTCACCAGACTAAACGCATAGAATATTTCTCTACCAATCTGGCGGGTGCGTTCGTCGTATTTGGCCTCCTCCTGGGAAGTGCCATCAAATTCCTTGGGATCATCAAAGGGCAACGAGAGGCGGGTAGCGCCTGGAATGAAAGGGCAATTGTCCTCAGCGTGGGTGCAGGTCATTACCGCTCCAAAATTGGTGGTTGGATTCCCTCCCTGATCATATACTTTGGAAAAGGTATTTATTGGGAATTGCTCTGTTGAATAGCTTACCTGGTACACCGGATTGGAATCATCACCTGTTTTCTTTACCTGGAAGCCTGCTTTCTCCACTGCCTTGACCGCTCTTGGATTGAAGGCCGTAGCCTCCGTTCCGCCCGAATAGGTCTGCACTTGGGGAATACCATAATAGTAAGCGGCTACCTGTGCCCACAACTGGGACAAATGGCTGCGGCGCGAATTATGGGTGCAAATGAAGGTCAGTTGAACTGGCTCGCGGGCCTGTACTTTGGCTTGGATATAGTCTGTTAGCTTTTGAAGCAAAGCTTTCCGCTCGGCAGGAATGTGGTCAAACTCCTGGGTAATGGTATCAATATACTGTTGGAGTGTACCGAACAATAGGGGATGGGCAAGGGTTTTCATACACATTAACATTGTTTGGAAAAGAGATGAATACAGGGGTTTATTGGCTTAAGCTAAAACCGGCAGGTTTCCAAAACCTGCCGGTTTTTCTACTAGGTTTAATAGGCGATGTTAGCAGCAGTTGGTGGGCGGTGTTTTCGACATAAACAAGGTCAGAAGCAGATCGCGGGATTCTTCCCATACCTTGTCATCAATGCAATAGCAGACGCTTGTTCCTTCAATTTCTCCCTTAATGATGCCTGCCAGCTTGAGTTCCTTCAAATGCTGGGAAACGGTGGCTTGGGCCAGGGGCAATTCTTCTACCAGATCTCCACAGATGCATGTTTGGTTTTTCAACAGGTGTTCCAAGATTGCAATCCGGGCAGGATGGGCTAAGGCCTTAGCCAAAGAAGCCAGTTGGTTTTGCTTCGCAGAAAAGTTCTGTGTTTTAGTCACACCCATACGCTAGTTGTTTTGTATATCGCAATGATACGATAAAGGTTTTTGATTCTATCCTTCTCCACAAAAAAATATTTTTACTTGACTCTTTGCGTCTTTTTGTGACCCTCGCCGTCTTAACCAAAAAAGACCATGGAAACGAATCATACCCTACCGGTAATTATCATTGGCGCTGGCCCAGTCGGATTGGCAGCAGCCTCGCATCTGGCTCTCCGCAACCAGCCTTTTCTGCTTTTTGAAGGAGGCTCAACCGTCGCCTCGCACATGCTTTCGTGGGGACACGTACGCGTGTTTTCTCCTTGGAAGTATAACATTGATCAGGCGGCTCGCACCCTACTGAATACCTTTGCCTGGAAGGCACCCGAAGAGGAGGGATTGCCCACGGGAAGAGAGCTGTACGAGCAGTATTTTTTCCCCTTATCTCAGCTTGCTGCACTCCAGCCTTTCATAAAGCTAAATAGTCGGGTGATAGCGATTAGCCGGAAAAATACCGACAAAATGAAAGATTCAGGGCGTTCCATTCTTCCTTTTATCATCCAGGTTTTGCACGATGGCCATGAAGTCCGGCAGTACGAGGCGAAAGCGGTGATTGATGCTTCTGGCACCTGGGGTTCGCCCAATCCAATCGGATCGGGGGGATTGTTGGCGGTAGGGGAACAGGATAATCAGGAGCGTATTTTCTATGGCATCCCCGATATTCTCCGAACAGATCGGGAACGGTATCAGAACAAAAGCGTCTTGGTGGTGGGTAGCGGCCATTCTGCCATCAATGCTATTTTGGACATGGCGCGGCTAAAGAAATCGTATCCTGAAACCCAGATCCATTGGGTGCTTCGCAAAAATCGGATAGAAGAGGTGTATGGCGGACAAGAGAAGGATGCGCTACCCGCCCGAGGAGCCTTAGGTATCCGAATAGCGCAGTTGGTGGCCGAAGAACAAGTCCATGTGTACACCCCTTTTCAGATTGAGCAAATTCGGAAGGTAGATAACCAACTCACCGTGATTGGCTACCAACACGAGCAGCCACGAGCCTTGCCGGGCATTGACGAAATCATTAGCAATACGGGCTCCCGTCCCGACTTTTCCTTCTTACGGGAGGTGCGCCTCCATATGGATCCTGCCCTGGAAAGTACTTCGGCTTTAGCCAGCCTAATTGACCCCAATGTGCATAGTTGCGGAACCGTTCGTCCGCACGGGGAGCTGGAGTTAAGGCATCCTGACCATAATTTCTACATTGTAGGGGCTAAAAGCTACGGTCGGGCACCCACTTTCCTGATGGCCACAGGCTACGAGCAAGTGCGTTCTATTGTCGCCGCTTTGGATGGAGATTGGGAAGCGGCGCAAAGAGTAGCGTTGGAATTGCCGGAGACTGGGGTTTGTAGTCTGGATGCCGGAGCCGGTTGTTGCACCACGACAACGGTAAGCGGAAATGTCACCAAGCCAACGTCGTGTTGCGGATGAGGCGTTTGCAAGTGCCCATGTATGCGTCCTGGAGATCTCCTCCGAAACAGTTCAACTTACCTTGCTTTTGAGTAGCTTCGTATTATTGGCCTTGTTGGTGCGCTACGTGGGTTTGTCTAGTCAAGTTTTCAAAAATAGCTTTTTATGGAAGTAGTCTCATTGGATCAGTCAGGAACTCTGTTACGTGCTGACGTACAGTCTACCCCAGGCCAGGCCGAATGCTGTACCCCCAGCAAGACTCCGCAAGAAAATGCTGGCGCTTGTTGTGCCCAACCAGCCAATGGATCACTTTGTTGTGATAAGTAAATTTTAACCGCAGCATGTAGCTCACATAGTAGTTGGCTTTATTCACACAGGAAGTTGGCTCGTTCGTACAATTAGGACGATGAAAAGAAAATAGTGTCCTAGATTTAGGAAATATACTTCAAATCACCTCAAATGAGGAATAGAAGTAGCCTCGTTTTTCCCACTAATCACCAACTAAAATTGTATGAAAAAATACTTTTACACCCCGATTTTTGCTTTCTTGCTTTGCGTTTCCCTTCAGTTGGTCAATCTTTCTTCGGCCTCTGCCCAAGGTTGCGTCGCCGTTCGTCAGATGGGCGGTGTAAACACGATGTATTCATCGAAATCAACGTATACGCTTCCCAAAGGAGAATTTCAAGTAGGCGCAGGCTACCGTTACTTCCATTCCTGGAGGCATTTTGTAGGTACAGCTGAAAAACCTTTTCGTCAGACAACCCAAGGTGGCTTTGACGCGAATGGCAATGAAAAGGGGAATGCAGTAAATATTTACTCAAGCTCTCTTGACCTGAATTTTTCTTATGGTCTTACCGATCGTATCCAATTCAATGTCTCTGTTCCGTATGTTCACAACGAACGTTCACAAGTATTAGCAACCAAGACTGGTGGCAAAATAATCATAGATGGGGAGGAAAGAACGCAGACCATGCAAGGCATTCGTTATAGTGTGTATGCACAAGGCATTGGCGATGTTCGATTAAGCACCAACTATTGGATTTTTGACCCAAACACATCCCATAAAGGTAATTTAATGGTGGGCATGGGCGTGAAATTAAATACCGGAAGCACTACCCGGACAGATGATGCCCTGTCATTAGATCAAAATAAGGCTGTAATTCAGACCAATGTGATGATGGATCAAGCTATTCAGCCTGGTGATGGTGGTGTGGGCGTCTCTATTGAATTACAAGGATTCAGACAATTAATTGGAGGCTTTTATGGCTTTGCTAATGGTTATTATTTGTTCAATCCAAGAGAGTCGAATGGTTCTTTTAAATCAGCCCCAAGCAAAGGCTTAGAAGGTTACAATGTGTATGCTTCACCTGACCAATATTTTGCCCGGGCTGGGGTAATGACTTCAGTAGGCAAAGCAAAAAATCTGACTTTGTCGTTGGCAGGCCGACTAGAAGGTATTCCAGCGTATGATGCCTTTGGAGGTCAAGTAGCTTATCGCCGTCCAGGATACGTAGTCGCTATCGAATCTGGTATTTCTTATAGCGCTGGCAAGCATAGCATCAGTTT
>JAZKGK010000134.1:0-4769 GCA_040385915.1 Bacteroidota bacterium | reverse complement strand
GGTTGTCATTCTCCCCGGACGGGGGCGATTTGGGCACTAATCATGACGCCAAAATGATCGCTCGGGTAGATTCCTTGTTCATCGGGCTCATGTAGCACCACGGCTGCGCTCAGTATTTCCGGGTGGGGGTTTCCTTTTTCGGCCAGAGAAACAATAAAGTCAATGGTCTTCCCTTCACTCTCCTGGCGGTTTTCGCCCAGTTGTGGCATAACCGTAAATCCAGGATTGCGTCCCTTTCCGGCACGGTAGCCATTCAAGGCAGAAACCTTGGAATGGTTGAGCAAAAAATTCATTTCTTCCGAAAGCTCGGCAGCATTCAGGTCACCACACAAGAACAAGGCACTGTATCTTTCATCGGAAGGTAAATAGTTGATAATGGCTTCCAATTGTTGCTTTCTAAGTAAGGGCATATCCTTCAAATGGGTTAGGTGCGTATTGATAACTAAGACGGGATAATTAGCCGACGATTGCTGTGCCCCACTGGCTGCATCCCAATCAATTAAGCAGTACTGGGCAATCCTTTCGCCGTCTCTCTCATCCGTGGGCAATGGCAAAGTCCAGGTTTTCAGGATGGGATAGCGCGACAATAAAGCGAGTCCTGAATAGCTTTTCACCAGGTTGCCTTCCACAGACCGGTCTTTTAAACGGGAGGGAACACAAGAGGCGTTCATGCGTAAAAACGTGGCCAGTTCCCTGACCGTATCCTGGTTTGCCTCTTCCGACTGAAATACTTCCTGGCAAGCGATAATGCAGGGATTCAACCCTTTCAACCCTTTCTTCAACGCCTCCATTCTGCGGGAATAGGAGCCATCGCACTTCCAGGTATTTATCGTAACCAACGTAAGAATAGGGTGTTCCATGGGCGCGTGTCAATCATTACTGTTTCAGGCAGACTAAAATCTACTTAACCCTAGCTTTTCGACGTTTTGTTGGGCAAACCCGCAGGCTGTGGTCATGCCCTTCCCCCCGATGCCGGTAACAATATGAATTTTGCCGTCAATGGTATGCTCAAAAATTTCCCGGCTTTTGGATTGCGCATAGAACCCATTCCAACTCCTGGCAATGCGCCAATCGGGCAGATTCAACACCCGTTTTGCTTCGTTGAGAATGAGCTCATTTACACGATCGTCTACCCCAAAATCAAGCACTTCAGCCTGGGCGGCATCGGCATACTGGTGCGAATCGCCAATGATAATGGAGCCGTCTACCGCTTGTTTGAACAGGATGTGAATGCCCCATTGCCGCAGTTCGGCATCCACTTCTTCAGGATGGAGGAGGGAATAGGAAGGACAGTTTTTGAAGGCATAATACCGGCGGATAGAGAGCCCCGTCAGAATGGAACCGGGCAGTTTCAGTTGGGGCAAAGGAGCCGTGGACAGCATCTGAAGCTTGCAGATTTGCAGATCGCTGGTGAAAAACAGCGCCGGAAATAAAAATTTAAAATCCCGTCCATTGCAGACCAACACCTTTGGAGCCGTGAAGCGCCGACCAAAGGAATCGGCGACCTCGCACCACGCGTTGGTAGACGTACAGGCGATAACGGGAGTGGAAGGCCGATAATCGAGCCCCAACTCTTCGACCATGTACGCGAGCAGGCGGTAAATCATGATGGCTGGTTCGGCGGTAATTTCTTGTGGAAACAGCAGGCCGCCAGCACAGTAATCCGCTTTCAACGAGGCAATTCGGTTTTGGCATTGCGCCGAGGTCAATACCTGGGAAGGATACCCCAGCGCCTGATAACGGGCGTGTTTTTCCTCTAAAACCTGCATTTCCATGTCGGACGAGGCCAGGTAGGTAGCGCCGTTTTGCCGAATGGAAATGTCGCACTGTGCCTGAATAGCCTGGTAGGTTTCAACACTGGCTTTGCCGTATTCAAACCATTCGTCTTCTGACATGCCCGACGGGATGATCTGCCCAAAATTCCGGACGGTGGCTTCTACCGGACGGGAATCTTTTTCGAGCAGGAGTACCTTCAGGCCTTTCTGCAAGGCAAAATACGCGTGGAAAGCACCTAAAGCACCGCTACCTACGACGATCAGATCAAATTGGCTGGTGTTCTTCATGCGTAGAAAACAAGGCTACAGTCGATATGGGCTGCAAGGTAAAAAAGTTTACTAGGATGAAACAGCAGCCGAGGTTAAGGATGTGTTAAATTTTGGGCGTACACAAGGGTAAGTTATTCGATATGGCGAATCAGATAAACCTTCAGCAGCCGGGCTGGAAGCTCGCTTTTATTATGTACCGAATGTGCCAACATACCGTCGAAATAGAGCGTGTCGCCTTTCGACAAAGCAATTTCCTCGTCCTTCAACCCGTAGCTGAGTTCTCCTTCCAGCACATGAATCAGTTCCAGTGCATTGGTCGAGATCGGCTTTCGGGTTGTGTTTGGGTTGATGGTCACTTCATTGACACGCAAGCTATGGCTGGCTAGGTTTTGAGAAAGCAAATACCGGTATATCAACCCTTTGGAGTCTTCCCGTTTTTCAATTTCGCCTTCACCAGCCCGCACCAGGATGTAAGGCGCTTCGGTATCGCCGTTGATATTTCGTACCAGCACAGCTACGTCCACTTCCAGCGAATTGGCGATATCGATCAGGACAGACAAGGAAGGAACCGTGCGAAAGTTTTCGATTTTAGAAATCAGTCCGGGCGACAAACGGCTTCGCTTGGCCAGTTCGCGTAGGCTCATTTTTTTCTCCTTCCTGATTTCCAGAATGCGTAATCCAATCAAGCTTAATTTATCGTGTTTCATAGTCCGGCAAGGAGCGAAATCGGGTTTGGTGATCGACTATTTTTACTTACTTTTGTTTCATATAACTCAACAACATCGTTCCAAATTTTACATGAAAAGAATTCAATTGGTTGTCATGGACATGGCTGGAACCACCGTTCAGGATCACCATGAAGTAGAAAAGTGCTTTGCCGAAGCAGCCCACCACACCGGCCTCCGGGCTTCCGCCGAAAGAATCCTGGCAGTTCAAGGGCTGGCGAAGCGCTTTGTGTTCGAAATGCTTTGGCAGGAGCAACTGCTCCAATCCGGCGGTTCAACCACGGAGTTGGAGCGAAAAGTAGAACATTCTTATCAGGTATTCAAATCCATTCTGGAAAACCATTACCGTACGCAGCCGGTGCTACCGACGATCGGCTGTGTGGAGTTATTTGCTTATCTAAAAAATAAACACGTCAAAATAGCGCTCACCACGGGTTTCTATCGCCAGGTAACCAATATTATTCTGCATAAACTAGGTTGGGATACGGGTCTGGATGAGCAATATGCGGGCGGGTCTGCCTCTCTCATCGATCTGTCCATTGCCAGCGATGAAGTGGTCCAAGGTCGACCCAGTCCACTGATGATCCAACGAGCGATGCAGGTTTTTGGCATTACCGACCCGCAATGCGTCATCAATATTGGCGATACGCCTTCAGATTTGGAATCGGGCAAGCGGGCCGCTTGTTACCGGAGTTTGGGGCTGACCAATGGAACGCACACCCGCGCCCAGTTAGCACCGTACCCCAACGATGGATTATTTGAGTCGCTGACCGAATTCAGGTATTTTCTGGAAGCGGAGGTTTTCCAACAGAAATCGGTAGGTTAATTACTCGTAGGGGCGGGGCTTGCCCCCGCCCTTATCAGGTTCCCCATAAAAGGGAGATATTCTTCTTATTTTGCTGGTGAGTGAAAAACAGCCTTTATGGCCTCCCCTACCGGTTTCTCATTCGAATAATTTAATCCGAGCAATGCCGCTATAGTTTTGGCAACCTGGTTCTGATAAAGCTGCCCTGGGGTCTTCACTTCTCCTATGGCCGGGGTGTCGGGTCCCATGGCAGCAAACCAGATCTGGTCGGATCCTTCCGTTTTTTGACCGTGGTCTTTCCATTTATCATCAGCGGCACTTCCGCGGCCATGGTCTACAGTAATCAATAAGGTCGTCTTTCCTTTGTACTTCTCGTTCGATTGAAGGTATTCCCACAATTGGCGGATGAAACTGTCGACATTTTTGGCTCCGTGCAAATACGCCCCGTATTCCCCAGCATGGGCAAAATCGTCCGTTTCATCGAAAGAAAGGAACAATACCCTAGGCTGGCTCTTTTTAATGTATTCCAGCGCATAGTGAAACGTAAAGGCGTCTAGTCTTACTTCGCCCAGCGGGTTGGGCACTCTGGGCATCAACTCATTCAGCATTTGCTCGCGGGCAGAGATGTTGGTGCCAGCAGCTTTTTGTAAGCCCGCATTTACAAGTATGCCGCTCCGTTTATCGTTGATAATGTAGGGAAATACTTCCCAGGAGCAGAAGGCGGCCACTTTTCCCTTGAAGGCAGGCTGATTATTAATGAACTCCAGCACTGTGGTATTCTGGTTATACTTCTTGTCGTTGCTATTGACCCGCGCATCGGCAAAACCGGTCAGGATTTCATTATAGCCAGGATAAGAAAACCACTGGTCATTGGACACATTGACATGATTGCTATACGCACGGTTACCGTAAATCTGTCCCTGGGTAGCAATGGTTTCCCACAGGAAGGGCATTAAAGCTTTCCGTCGCTGTTCAGTATCGTCTTTCCAAAAGGAAGTAGCTAATCCGGCTGGGTCTTTGAAGCTCTTTTCTTTCTTGAATAAGGAAGAATCTGCTCCATTGAATACTTCCTGCCAGCGCATGCCATCCAGGGTAATCAGGACTACATTTTCAGTCTTATTTTTCTTCGTTTGTGCCTGCGAAACAAGCGACAGGAAGAGGCAAAGAATGGTGGTGATTTTTTTCATTGGAATA
>JAZKGK010000133.1:4831-7533 GCA_040385915.1 Bacteroidota bacterium | reverse complement strand
TCTTGATTCGCATTGTTAATTGTTAATTGTTAATTGTTAATTGTTAATTGTTAATCGGGAGTATGATATGGAGGAAAATTTCGTCGGGTTCGAGCAGGGTAAAGGAAATTTTACCTTTTAGCTTAGAGACGATCTTCTTGGCAAGGTATAAGTTGGTGAATTCTGGTTCACGCATAATGTCGACATAATCAAAATTGACGGCCTTGATTTTCTCATACTGTTTTTCGAGCAGGGTAGTTCCGCGGATGCCAATGGCCATTTCATGCGAAGAGAGACTGGATAAGCCGCTCACAAAAATCTCACTATTGACAGACCGGGGCAAATGGCAAAAGAAGGACTCTATGTTTTTCAGAAGTGACAAAATCAGCTCCCCATTTTCTACCATCGTTTCGGGTTGTGATAGCTCGTACCTGAACCGAATCGCTTGCTCACTTCCCTCCTCTTCGACATACGTTCCCAGCTTTTCGAAAATAGCAGCCAGCGACATTTTTTCCGTAGAGAAATCCTGCACTTGGTTGGTAAAGGCAAAATACCGGAGATGGTACAGTATATCATCCAATTTGGTAGCAAACACATCCATTTGGGTGATCAGAAATTTAAATTCCTCTACATCCTGGCACATTTTCCCCAGGTTGATCAAGCCTTGAATGGTAGCCAGCGGCCCGCGTAAATTGTGCGCAGAACGATACACAAACTGATCCAGTTCCGAACTTTTGGCTTCTAGCAGGGTATTCAGAAAGTTTATCTCATCCAGGTTCTTCAGTTTCAAGACGATCAAGTCCTGAATATTGGCAATTAGTCCGAGATAGAAACCCGAAATACTAAACAAGACTGTCTTTTCTTCTTTGGTATTCAATTCTACTTCAAGTCCCTCAAAAAAGCCCGCTTTCAATCGACTTTGTAGTTGTTCTTGCAGATTACCTACCTGAGCCATGACCGACACTGGTTGGTTTTTTAATTCTTCCGATTCAAAGCCCAGCGTTTCAGCGATGATTTGGCTTATGGCGACGATTTTGAAACCGCTATCTAAAATAATAGACTCTGGAAATATTTTTTCGAGGCTACTTCGTATGTCACCATCTGAGATGAGGGATAAAGTAATGTCTTTTTGCCCTGTGTTCATGATTCGAGTAGTTTAAGCGGAAAACACTGCTAATCAGTATACTCATAAATGCCCCTGCTTCAATTTCTTTACGGTTTATACTTTATCCTTTCGAGAAAGGCTTCTTTTTTTCTCCTGGAAACATCGAGTGAAGCGCCATCGGTCATGACAATATAGCCGCCCTCGCCTTTGACATAATTCTTGATGTAGTTGAGGTTTATCAAGCAGGAATGATGTATGCGAAAAAAGCCCTGTTCGCTCAACAATTCATCATATTCTATCAATTGCCGACTAACCAAGTGTTTTTTGCCATCGAGCATGAAAATTTCGGTATAGTTACCAGAAGCCTTACAATAGAGTATTTCACTTATCTTAATAAAGGTAAGCCCTTCGGACGTAGGCAAAGCCAGTTTATAGTTTTCATTGCCATTTTTCAGGTTCATGATTAGCTGCTCCAGGCGGCCTTCCATATTTTCGTTCTGCTTCTTTTCTACCTTGGTCACCGCTTTCCTAAGCTCCTCAATATCAATCGGCTTCAGCAGGTAGTCAATAGCCGAGAACTTAATGGCCTTGATGGCAAACTCTGAATGAGCGGTGGTAAAGATTACTTCGAAGTTAATTTTCTTGACGGTTGCCAGTAGATCGAAACCCGTCTCGCGCTGCATCTGTACATCCAGAAATACGATATCCGGCTTGTATTGGTCAATGGCCTCTCGGCCCTCGGCAACGTTCTGACAAAGGGCACTCACCTCTACCTCTTCACAAAAGTTGGTGACCATCTTTTTTAAACTTTCCCGACTTTTCAGTTCATCGTCGACAATAATGCTTCTGAGCATAAGAATCCTGGTTTATAATTCATTGAATGAAGATACTTTACTTACTCCTTTACCCAAATCTTCACTTGCGTGCCTGCTGGCATACCATCGGCAAATAGATCAATAATTTCGCAGGAAACGTGGTTTTGGGCATTGATCAATTTTAACCGCTCTTCTGTGAGGGCGGTACCCAGCGACTTATGTTCGGGCAGGCTTTTTCGGCGAAAGACCATCGCCGCTTCTCTGCCTACCCCATCATCCTCAATTTCGAACAGTACCGATTCGCCCACTTCCTTTACCGACACTTTCAGTGTGCCACGACCAATTTTGTTATACAAGCCGTGCAAGATTGCATTTTCTACATAGGGCTGGATCAGCATGGAAGGTATTTCAATGTTTTCGACATCTAAATCAGCATCGATATTCAATAAAAAATCAAACTTGTTCTCAAAGCGTAACAACTCCAGGTCTACATAATGCTTTAGCTGGCCCAGTTCATCCATCAGCCGAATACGGTTATGGACGGAGTTATTCAGGATACTGCGAATGAGCTTAGAAAAGGTAGAAAGATAGCTCACGGCATTGAACTGGTCATTTTCCATAATAAAATACTGTATGGAATTCAGGGAGTTGAAAATAAAGTGCGGGTTCATGACCGAGCGCAGCGCCATCAATTTCAATTCTCCAATCTGGTTATTGGCCTCGCTCAGCTCCAGTTCCTTGAGTTTCAACTCGGTGGTTTCTTCGGCAAAGACCGACACGCCCGAAACAATGGCGTTTTCAAT
>JAZKGK010000133.1:0-4777 GCA_040385915.1 Bacteroidota bacterium | reverse complement strand
GTATTTGAAATGCCGATTTAAATGCTCTTCGGCAATTTCGAACGACTCTCCCGTCAAAGCACGTTTGTAGTTCCGAATCCAGGCTGTAGAAAATTCCCGTATCGGTGGCCCCAGCTCGCTAATCAACTGCCCTTCTTTGACTTCCAACCCAAATTGTTCTCTAATATAATTCTTAAAAGGCTTATTGACATTGACTATTTGATAATTCCGGTCGATAGACCAGATAAAAAAGGTGGTATTATTGATGGTAGCATATAAGTTGGCTTCGCTCTGCAAAAGCTGTTCTTCGGAGAGCTTGCGTTTGGTTATATCCCAGCAAACCCCCACCATGTGAGAAGGCTGATCGTGATTCCAATAAGCCATGCCAAAGGCATACAGGTGCTTTACCTCCCCATTCGCTTGAACAACCCGAAATTCGCTGTTCAGCTCCTTGCCTGCGTTAATCGTACTATTCAGCTTTAAAAACAGGTCTTCCGAGTCGTCGGGATGCAAATAATTTCTCCAGTCTCGTGCCTTACCTTCTTCGTAAGGTATTTCAAAAAGCAAGTGCATTTGCTCATCCCAACTCACCATATCCGTTCCCAGGTCCCATTCCCAAATACCAATGCCGGCAGAACGAGTGGCCAACGCAAGCCGGGAAGAAGCTTCCTGCAATTGTTCTTTTACTTGCCTTTCAATAATCTGATTTTTTTCTGCCAGTTCAGCCAGTAGCATTTCATTGTGCTCATCGCCTTTCTCCACTAGCCATTTCAATGAAAAACAACTGCCGTTTAAAATAAAATAGGCAACAAAGGTTCGCATTTTATTCAACTCATATCCATCACCTGGTGTCCCTTTGAAGTCATGGCCTACTTGTAGAAAATTTAGGAAAGAATCAGTGCCTATGATTATAATAAGTGGAACAAGCAAACCGACAATAAAAAGCTTCTTATTGGCTGGGCTAAGTAGCAGATAGGGAAAACATGAAAATCCCAATTGAAATATTTTCAGGCTATCATATTCCGCCGTTAATACCTGGGGAAACAGCTTTAATCTAATTATATAAATCCCCATGAGTACAAACATAGGCATCCAACAGAGATACAGCCGGGTAAAATTCAGATGGCCGAAGTAATTGGATAGCAGGGGAAATAGAAAGAGTATAGCTGCCGCTATTACTTGTTCATCGGGCAAAATGCTAAATACCAGGAGCCTGATTATCAACAGAAAAAGGACTCCTACAAATAAAACCAACGAAAGGTAATTGGACAGAATGACTGTTTTCACGTCAGAATACTTATCTGAAGCAAACGAAATCCCACTTTCAGTAACGCTCTGCAAGAATGACATGGAGTTAATTTTATAAAGGAGCCAAGGGCTCGTTCAGTAGTCAAAAACGTATTCAATTGCTAAGGCTTTGGGCTGCTCAAAAGCTTTATAACAGTAAAGCTAGCGGTCTGTCACCTTAGTTATTACAGTGGTGCCACCACCGTCCTCGCTAGAGTCCTGGCTAGAGTCCTGGCACCACTAGCGTCTCCCATGAGTAAGGTGACAGCGTACTGGGTGAAGCAAATTTCCGGCTATACGCTTATTTCCTCCTTCAACTCAATGAAACCCACCAACTACGCATTTCATCAAGTAAGACACCTGTATCGTATTTACTTTTACAAGCTAGATAATTACGCGGTTTAAGTAGGAAAAAAAATCAATTTTTTTTCCCAGATCATCAGGACGAATACGCTTGTACTTACTAAGTGAGAGAACTTTTACCATGCATTTAAATATCCAACAACATGCATTCATATATAAAAGAAAAACCGATAGTGCTGGTTGTAGATGATGATGCTACGTGCCTGTTTCTGGCTACCCTAATTTTACATGAAACAAAACTGGCTCAGCGCATATATACAGCCCGCAATGGAGCAGAAGCGTTAGACTGGCTAGAAAAACGTTTGGTGGATTCTCCCCTAGATGCCGCTTGTCCGACACTTATCTTTCTGGATATCAATATGCCTGTAATGGATGGCTTTGAACTGCTGGAAACATTAAAAGACAGGCCAGACGTGGACATGAGCCATACCCAAATCATTCTTCTTAGCAGTTCTACTCATATCAAAGACAAGGAAAAAGCCCTAACCTATGCCGTTTCCGGATTTTTACAAAAGCCTCTTTCTAAAGAAAAGTTAAGAGATCTACCAGCAATTTTTTGAAATTTAGGGACTAGGTAAGTAGTCAGGTGAAATAGTTCAAATTATTAAATGGCGGCATTAACGATCACTTCACGCTCGTTGGCCAACTACTCCAATACCTAAACACCTTCGTACATACCACAGCCCTGTACATATATTACCGCTGAAAATCAAAACCTTACAAGACAAATCCCTTCCACCTAATCCTAGCCTATGACTTATTCAGCAATGGTCATATATTTATAGTACTTACCGTATTGACATTGCAATCATCTCACCCAACTGTCTGATGGCTTATTTGAAAAACATTACCCAAAGCGGTGTTTCTTTTGCTCAGCTACCCACCGAGAAAAGGAGTATCATCTTTACCAACTATCTCGCCATCATTTTGACTTCGGCCACATGGCTGTTGCTCTTACTCAGGATCGTACTTTTTCAAAAATGGCCAGATATCTATATTATCACTGTTATTTTACTTTTCATTTTACCCGTTTTGTTTAATCATTGGGGTTATATTTATTTTAGTCGACTCTACTTATGCTGGCTGCCACCGCTGGCTATCCTGGTTGTCCATATTCTCCTGATGAAGCAACAATCTGTGGTGAGCGATGCTGAATACGATGGCCTGCGAATATTCTTGTTGGGGCTTTCCTGTTTGCCCTATTTATTGATGAACCTCAGTCATAAAAAAGTGTTTTTCATTAGCTTGTTATTGCCCTTCCTTATTATTGTATGGTGCGATCCCATTCTTGAACTGCTGAAAGTAGGTCATTCTTTCAAAGGAGCAGGCGATAAATATGCATTCAATGCTATGCGCACCATTGTGGCGTATGTTATTTTAAGCGGCAGTTGCTTTTCATTGAAATGGCTGGTCGAAAAAGGCGATCAACAGAATGCGGCCTTAATTAAAGAACTGCACCTGAAACAGGCGGAGACCGAAAAAGCCCGCAAAGAAGCGGAAGAAGCCCGCCAGGAAGCCGAGGAAGCCAATCGATCCAAGAGCGTATTCCTGGCTACCATGAGTCACGAGATCCGTACGCCCATGAACGGCGTGATCGGAATGGCCTCTTTGCTGGCCGAAACCAACCAAAGCAAAGAACAGCACGAATACACTGAAACGATCCGTAGTTGCGGCGAAAGCCTGCTAACGGTTATCAGCGACATTCTGGACTTTTCTAAAATAGAGTCGGGCAAGATGGAACTCGACCAACACGACTTCGACCTGCGCACCTGCATTGAAGAGGTATTAGACTTATTTGCCTCCAAAGCAGCGCAAATTGGCGTGGATCTGATCTATCAAATTGATTATAATGTGCCTTCCAAAGTTATTGGCGATGGGCAACGATTGCGACAAGTGCTGGTGAATTTGGTAGGAAACGCTATTAAATTCACCAAAGAAGGTGAAATTTTTGTAGATGTGCATCTACAAAAAACGCTGGCAGACAACACATTGCAACTGGGCTTTGATGTACGTGATACTGGCATCGGTATTGCCGCCGATAAACTCGACCGCTTGTTTAAGGCCTTCTCGCAGGTAGACTCTTCTACCACGCGCCAGTACGGAGGAACCGGCCTGGGTTTGGCCATCAGTGAGAAGTTGATTGCCTTGATGGGCGGCAGTATCGAGGTGGAGAGTACGCCCGGACAGGGTACAACCTTTCGCTTTAGTATTCAGATACAAACCAGTACGGAGGCACTACGCGCTTATGTCTACAACAACACGATCGGACTGGAAGGCAAGCGCATTCTGGTAGTAGACGACAATGCCACCAACCGACTCATTTTGCAAAACCAATTGGAACAATGGCAAATGATACCGATAATGGCCAACTCTGGGGCACAGGCGCTGGCACTATTCGATCAGCAGCTCAGCTTTGATCTGGTCATTACCGATATGCAAATGCCAGAAATGGATGGAATTGATTTGGCAACTATTATCCGTCAAAAACACCCCAAATTACCCATCATCCTGCTGAGTTCCATGGGCATAGAACGGCGCCAGTTACACCCCGATATGTTTTGTTCGATACTAACCAAGCCCGTAAAACAGCAGGTATTATTCAACCACATTAGTAGCCAACTCAAACATCAAGGCAAAGTAGAGGAAGAAACCACTGGCAAACATATACTGTCAGAAGCCTTTGCCAGCCAGCATCCTTTCCAGATTTTGCTTGCAGAAGATAACCTGGTCAATCAGAAACTGATTATTCGTGTGCTGAATAAATTGGGCTATCAGCCAGATCTGGCGTTGAACGGCCTGCAAGTCATCGCTGCCCTGGAAAGAAAGAAGTATACGTTGGTGCTAATGGATGTGCAGATGCCGGAGATGAATGGATTGGAAGCCACCCTCGCTATTAGACAGCAGTTTGCCGTTCAGCCGTTCATTATTGCGATGACAGCCAATGCGATGCAAGGCGACCGGGAAGAGTGTTTGAAAGCTGGAATGGACGATTATCTGAGCAAACCTATTAAGCTAGACGAGTTACTGCAAATGCTGGAGAAGTGGTCAATCCATTCTATCAAAGTACCCAAGGCGGGCTTGAGATTAGCAAAAAATAAGCAAGCGAAAGTGAAGCAGTAAGTTGGTAAGCAATGAGTAGTGAGCAATG
>JAZKGK010000132.1:0-6439 GCA_040385915.1 Bacteroidota bacterium | reverse complement strand
CCGAAATAGGAAAGGGATCATTGTTAACACCACCAGTCGAGAAGGTGATTTTGTTGAGGTTGAAATTGCCCGCATCAGCGAAAATGCGTAAGATGTGACGACCTGCCGTTAATGTCACCGTCTTGGTCACACTCTGCCAGGCTTGCCAGTCGCCCGTGTTAGGTACAGGGATATTTCCGCTGATGTTGTTGCCATCCCATTCCAGGTGGAAAACACCGGTATTGAATACGGAGGCCACGCGAGCGTTAATAGTATAGCTGCCTGCTGAAGCGGCATTCACCGTATATTCTACCCATTCCCCGTTATTAATCCAGCCCAGGGCATTGGTTCCTTCTGAACTAACACAAGTGAATACATCAGGCCCTAAGCGTGACCCAACACCACCCTGGTTGGCTTCTTCCGTATCGTGATAAGTGATGCCTTCGCCGCCATTATCGAAGTTTTCCGCTTCTAGTGTGCCAGGCAGGGCAATGACCTCACCAGGATTGATTTGACCAGTGAAATTGAACTTGTTGGTATTGAATTCCTTGGCATCGATAACAAAGCGCATGATGTGCTGACCAGCAGTCAGATTCACCGTTTTGCTTACGTTAGTCCAGGTCTGCCAGCCGCCTGTATTAGGCACGGCTAAAGCGCCAGTGACGTTCGTTCCATCCATTTCGATGTGGAAACGGCCAGTAGTAAACGGAGAAGACACGCGGGCATCGAAGGCATAAGCCCCCGAAGTAGCCACCTTAACGGTGTATTCCAGCCATTCGCCATTGTCCGAGAAAGCTAAATTACTGCCGCCTTCACTGCAATTCTCAATATCTACCGCGGTGTTAGTACGGAAGGGTCCGATCAGGTTAGTTGGCGTGGTATCGTGGTAAGCGATATTTTCTCCTCCATTGTCAAAGTTTTCTGCTTCTACTACCCCAGGAATTGGAATTACGTCTGCAAAGGGAGACTGAACCCCTACTACTACTGGAACGAGTTGCTTCATAACGTCGGCAAATCCGTAGCCCACGCGAATCATACCGGCTTGAAAGTAATGAACGCCGTCAGTTTCAAAGCCTCTGGTGTCGAATATTCCCATATTAGGTAGGGCACGAACGACGTTTTCCTCTGCTTGGCGAATAATGGCATTGTGCGGCCAAGCGGGCTGTACATCAATTTTTCCGATACCAACGGGCATATTATTAGCCGGAATATCGCGGCGTAAATCGTTAATCAAATTGGTGAGATTGCGCTCGTACTCGTTCGACATACCCAAATCGACGCCATCGCTTTCTCCCTGCATCCAGATCATTCCGACAATCGTCGGATCGAATCCTTGCTCACGAAGTTGTCCCATAGCAAAACGGGTATCATTGATAAACTTATCGTACAAGGGCCCACGGTTACCACCTGAACTGGGCGGTCTCCAGTCGATTGCTAACCGGGTAGCGCCCAAAGACGATTTGATGAGGGCAATGGTCTGTCCACCGAAGTAGTCCGACATGGCTCGCCCGAAAGTGAGCTCAGGGCCGATGAACTGGTGGGGCTGACCATTGGTACGACCCAAACCCGGACGCAAGGGTCCCCACGGAATAGTGCCGTTCGTTTCCCACTGGGCATCTTCCCAAATGCGTACGTTTTCGCGGGTTTGACCTAGGTCTCCGGGTAAACCGACTATTTGTGAAAAACCGGTCATATTGGATTGCCCACCCAGCAGAAACACTCGGATGGGTGTTCCTTGACCAAAAGCATTTGTAAGACTAATAGCTCCTAGCTGAATGAGACAGAATAAACATAGAAGAGTTTTTTTCATAATAAATTTTCAAATAAGTTGATTAAGTTGGTTTTAAGTGAATTACAATTTATTTTAACTACCTGTTTGTACTTCATAGAATGTGAAAGCGGGCATTGACCCTGGATGGCAAGGAGCCATTCTTTGCAATAGCTAGCTGATGCACTTACTTGCCTTAGGTCGTAGATGAAGGCAGCCGTCATTATTTCTTAACCCAAACCTTTCCAAGCCAGGGGCATCTGATGATGACTAGGCAAATGGGCAGAAAAGACGGTAAGGAAAATGGAACAGCCCAGAAGAAGCGGTTTGACTAATTCATTTGAGCGTGGGTACGACGCATTTCGAGCTGGGCGGGGACTCCGCAAAACAAGGCGCTATTAAGGGATATAGCCAACGGCTACAAACCCAAAAAGCAAGCATGTCACAGCAAAAAGGCGGGGTTTTAGCCTAGGTGGCTCCGACCAAAGAAATTAAATCAAACAGTTTCTAACACCCACCCTTACAGGGGAAAGTTTATCAGTGGGCGACTGCGTGAAGGATTCTTGGGCTGTTGCCCAGGAAGTTGCTCAAAGGAAAGTAATTTTTTGATACGCATACTCGATTAAGTTTAGGTTGAAGATGAAAATTAATGCGGAGTTGATACTGTTTAAACAAGTGGATAATTGAAGCAAGCGGAATTGGCCATAAGTCTTCACTTATCTTCTCTTTCAAGTAGATTGTCACTAGTATTTTGAAAGAGTTAAACACTAATCAATTTTAAATGAAAATGATTGGCTGTAAATTGAATTTTAATATGGGATAGGGATCTTCGGAAAAAGTGAAGCGGGTTATGCAAAAAAACTGCGGGAGAATATCGACTAAATGAAATAAGAGGTAGCGAAGGATGTGATACAGATCTCCGGGCAGGAGACAAGCGAGAATCATACACTGGGTAAGAAGGGCAGAAAGGCAATGGATCGACTGCCTTATCCAGATTTGTGTATTGAGCGGTGAAAGCACGAAGTGACAAAAGATCTCCGTATAATCTTTCTAGTAATACAGTAAAAATCAGTTTCATAAACGGTTGATGAGGGTGTTTGTCAGCGTAACTCTTTTTGAATAGCAAAGCTATCCTAAAAAATCACAAGACAAACATAACTAAGATAGCTGTAGCATTCCACTTATATTTTAATAAAAACTAATAGTATTTTTCTAAAACAAGCACATAACCCCTTACTAATCAGGCTAAACCCCTACTTTATATTTCTTGACTAAAACAGCTATTTTTGACCTGCTTTATTACCGTTCTTATGCCTATAAAAAGGCCTCCTATTCTTCTGTCCCACGATTTAGCCACCCTTTTTCTCTGCTGCATAACAGCCTATTTTTAGCCAGACAACCTAAAAACCGATACTTGGCTCCAATACAGTATGCCGTTGAAGCAACTGTCTGTAAAAAAATAGTAGCTTCGGCTTTGAATTTATCTATCTAATCACATCCAATCACTTAACCTTATTATGAAATCTGTTTTTTATTCTTGCCTGCTCGTCTGTTGTTTATTCATGACGAGCTTCACTTTTCTTGCTAAGAAAAAAAGAATCGTATTTTTCGGTGATTCCATTACCTATTCCGGCGCTGACCCCAATGGCTTTATCTCCTTGATACGCAATACATTGGAAACTATACATAAAAAGAATACTTATGAAGTAATTGGTACTGGCATTGGTGGCAATCGGGTGCCCGATTTACAGTATCGCCTGGCAAAAGACGTACTGGCTCAAAAACCGGATGTCGTGGTTATTTTTATCGGAGTCAATGATGTCTGGCACTTTATACACCCGAACACCCATGGCAAAGGAACGCCCAAAGATCAGTATGAGTCAGGGTTGCACGACGTGATCAACCGAATTAAGAAAGCGGGAGCAAAAGTCATTCTTTGTACACCCGCCGCCATCGGCGAAAAACACCAGGGCGAAAATGCCCAAGATGCCATGCTGGACGAATATTCGGCCATTAGCCGGAAAGTAGCCGAGGCCGATCACGTGCCCATGTGTGACCTACGCAAAGCCTTTATGGACTATTCGAAGGCCAACAACCCCGACAATACCGACAAAGGGATACTGACCTCCGATGGCGTACACCTGAATGCCACCGGAAATGCATTCGTGGCTTTATACATGCTGCCTTTTCTACTCCATTAATTTATAATGCGAATCAAGACCGAGCCGCCGGTGCGGTTGGAAAAATGCGCCTTCTAGCTCCGTAGCGTAGGCCTTAAGGCCTACGCTACGGAGCGGCAGTTGCCCATAGTCACGGTGCAAAATATGGCACCATTCCTTACTTGCGTGCCTTCCCCCAGACATATTTAACACCTAGAGCGCTGATTGATACCTACATTTGGTTTCTATAGCCTCTAAATAATGAAGAAACTCTACTTTTGTCTATCAATTCTCGGATTTCTGATCACTCATACCGGGCACAGTCAATCTAAGCACGTTCGCTTTAAGCATTTCACCACCGAACAAGGGCTTTCGCAAAGCAATATTTCTCATATCTTCCAGGATAGTCGCGGATATATGTGGTTTGGCAGTTCGGATGGCTTGAATAAGTTTGATGGCTATACCTTCACCATTTATAAAAACAATCCTAAGAAGCCGAATAGCTTAAGCAGGAACGGAATCGGCGGTATTTTTGAAGACCGTCAAGGGAATTTGTGGGTATCCACCGATGGCGGCCTCGATCTACTGGATAGAACTACAGATACTTTCAAACACTTCAATCATAACCCCGCTGACCCGAATAGCATAAGCTCTGACCGGATCAGTGTCCTATTCGAAGACCGCAAAGGCTCCTTATGGATCGGCACTTGGGGCGGTGGCCTGAACTCATTCGACCGCAAAACGAAGAAGTTCTTTGTCTTCAAGCACAACGCCCAACAAGACAATAGCCTAAGCAGCAATGACATCCGCAGCCTAGGCGAAGACAAACAGGGAAATCTTTGGGTAGGCACCGGCGCAAGTGGCATAAACAAATTCGAGGCAGCTTCCAAAACCTTTATCCGGTATCAACACAATCCGGCGGACAGCCGCAGCATCAGCGGTAACGAGATCAGCGCCATCCGTAGTGATAGCCAAGGAAACTTGTGGATCGGCATCGAAGGCAAAGGCCTCAACCGATTGGATGCCACTACCGGACAGTTCATCCGCTACCAGCACCAGCAGGGCAACCTGAATAGCCTGAGCAACGATGAGGTACTTTCGCTCTCAGAAGATCGCCAGGGCAATCTTTGGATCGGTACAAGGGCTGGCGTGTGTGTATATAATAAGCAAAAGAATATCTTTGTCAATCACCAGAAAGACTCCAACGACCCTTACAGTCTTACACACAACTCAATTCACTCCTTATATAAGGATAGAACAGGCAGTATGTGGGTAGGCACAGTGGTAGGGCTGAACCTGATGGAAATGGGTAGTGACAAATTTGAGCATTTCAAAAACGATGCGAATGACCCAGCCAGTCTTAGCCATAATACGGTTCTGGGCTATGTAGAAGACAAAGCAGGCAACCTCTGGATTGGCAATGATGCGGGCCTGGAACGCTTCGACCGGAAAAAAGGCACGTTTGAGCACTTCGGACAAGATGCAAAAAAAGGCAAGCGAGGGGCTCAACTCATCGTAAACCTTTTTGAAGATAGCAAGGGAAGTATCTGGATGGGCACCTACAATCAAGGGCTCTTTCAATTCGATAAGTCAACCAATACTTTCAAGCAATACCTGCCTAATCCTACCAAAAGCGGGCATTACCTGAGCGCTAATAATCCTAGTTCACTCATTGAAGACACGCAGCATCGGCTTTGGGTGAGCACTTTTTCTAGCGGACTAAACTACCTGGACGGCGAAAAGGATAGCTTTGTGGACTTCAATACAGATTCTACCAATGCCAATAAAGCCAACAACGACGTAAGTGCCATGTATATGGACAGGAAAGGCAACTTCTGGTATGCTACCTCCTATGGTGGACTGTTTAAGCTGGCGTTGGCTACGGGCAAGTATATCCAATACCAGCACGATCCGAAGAACGACAAAAGCTTGAGCGATAACTTTATTGCGCATATGTACGAAGACAGCAAAGGTAATTTCTGGCTAGGTACTGGTGCCGGATTAAATTTAATGGATCGGGAAAAGGGTACATTTACCGCCTACCGTGAAGCCGATGGGCTCTGCAACAATGTGGTTTTGGCCATATTAGAAGATGACAAAGCCAATCTCTGGCTCAGCACCAATAAGGGAATTTCCAAATTTAATCCTCAAACCAAAACCTTCCACAATTTCACTATAGAAGATGGCTTACAAGCCAACGAGTTTGGCCGAGGCTCTTGCATGAAAACCCGCAACGGCGAAATGTATTTCGGTGGAGCGAATGGTTTCAATGTATTTCACCCCGATCAGGTGAAGGTAAATAGCTACATTCCACCGGTTTACCTGACTGATTTCCAGATTTTCAACAAACCCGTTGTGCTCGGAGAGAAAAAATCTCCACTCACCAAGCACATCAGCGAAACCAAGGAAATCACCCTTTCTTACCAGCAGTCGGTATTTTCCTTCGAGTTTTCGGCGCTTAATTACGTGGTTAGCAAAAACAACCGCTATGCCTACAAGATGGAAGGCTTCGACAAGGACTGGAACTACGTGG
>JAZKGK010000131.1:0-6552 GCA_040385915.1 Bacteroidota bacterium | reverse complement strand
ATGGCAGACAGGCAACTGGGATTATGGTTGATACGGCTCGGCTATCTATGGCTATTTCGGCACGGCTATTACGGCTATTTCGGCACGGCTACAGCGTTACGGTGTAACGCTGCTACGGTACGTATGGTCGGTATGCTGTTAGGGGAAGGGCTGGAATTGCCATTTTTAGGCAGAAATAGAAAGGGAGATTGGATATCTCTTCTCCCTGTTTTAAATCCGGTCTGCCTTGCTCCCCTATTCGGCTCGAAGTGATTTCACCGGATTGGCCAGCGCCGCTTTGATGGCTTGGTAGCTTACGGTCAGTAGCGCAATCAGCAGGGCGGTTATGCCAGCCACCACAAATACCCACCAGCCTAAGTCAACGCGATAGGCAAAATCTTGCAGCCAGTGTTCTACCGCATAATAGGCTAACGGACTCGCAACCGCGAAAGCCAAAAGCACCAGTTTAAGGAAATCTTTGGACAGTAGCCTTACAATGCTCGAAACGGTAGCGCCCAGTACTTTGCGGATACCTATTTCTTTCGTGCGTTGCTCAGTGGTATAAGATGCCAATCCAAATAAACCCATACAAGAGATAAATATAGCCAGACCAGCCAAAACACCCACAATCTGGCTTACTTGTTTGTCTGCCTGGTACAATTTGGAAAAATGCTCATCTAGAAACGTATACTCGAAGGGACGGTCAGGCACCAGCTGATTCCAGGTAGCCTCCACATGCTTAATGGCTTCGGGCGTTTGTCCTGCCTGAATACGAACCGACATTTCGCTGTAGCCAAAATCTTTCCGGGCATTAATGGTCAAGGTCTCGATTTTGTGGTGCAAAGAATTGAAGTTGAAGTCCTTGGCTACCCCGATGATCGTGCCCATAGTATCGACAAAATCAAAGCCGTAGCGTTGTCCAATCAACGACTTAATTGATTTGTCCTTCGTATCCTTCAGCAGTTCCCTGGCCATTGATTCGTTAATGATATAGCTTTTGCCATTATCGGCTGGAATGTCTTTGGAGAAATTTCTACCGGCAGCTAGTTCAATCTTATAAAAGGAAAGGAAATCTACATCCACAATCACCCTCGAGGTGGTCAATTCACGGACTGGCCCAATGCCTTGGTATTTTACTCCGGTCTGGTGGAGGTTGTTGCCCAGTCGTTGGTTAGAACCCGTTACGCTCACCACCACCGGATTACTCAACAGTTCCTGCTTCAGTGCATCGTACTTTTGGTTGGCTACGCGACTGAGGGGCAAGGTCATGACCTGTTCGCGGTCAAAGCCCGTATTCCGGTTTTGCATGTATTGCAACTGCCGCGTGGCAAAGGTAGTGCCGATGATGAGGAAAATAGCCGTGGCAAACTGGCCCACCACCAACAGGTTACGCAAGGTAGCCTTTCTGCCTAATCCCTTGGTACTGCCTTTCAGCACTTGCGATGGATGGAATGCCGACAGGAAAGCCGCTGGATACAAGCCCGACAAAACACCCACGATCAGCGTTATGCCAATAATGGCCAGGGTTAGCAAAGGATTGGAGAAAAGAGGCAAATGCAAGCTTCTTTCGCTTAATTGGTTGATAAATGGCAAGGAAATTTCTACAATTCCAATGGCTAGCACCAGCGCAATCAGCGACAGCAAGACCGATTCGCTGAGAAACTGACCGGCAATTTGCAGCCGATAAGCACCCACCGATTTCCGCACGCCTACTTCTTTCGCCCGGCTGGCCGAACGGGCAGTAGACAAGTTCATAAAGTTGATGCTAGCAATGACTAACACCAACAGCGCCAGCACCGAAAAGACGTAGGTATACGTGCCATCAAACTTCTGGAAGTTGTGGTAATCGTGCGTGATGTTGACCGAACCGGAATGCACTTCCTTGAGCGGCTGAAGGAAGAGTTTATATCCTTTTGCATTGTCTGCCTCCATATATTTTTTCAGATAAGTCGGAAATTTCTTTTCCAGGGCCGCTACGTTGGTGTGGTCAGCCAATTCCAGGTATGAATTGACCCAATTGTTGCCCCATTTCTTCATCCAGTCAGGTTTCTCGATGGTGCTGACAGAAAACAAACCGTCGAACTGCAAGTGGGAATTGGAGGGGACTTTTTTCAAAATACCCGTTACCTTGAAACTCAGCGTATCTTGTCCGTACTTGACCAGCGTTTTGCCCAAGGGATTTTCTTCGCCAAAGATCTTCCGGGCATTTTCCTCGGTCAGCAAAACGCTGCCGGGTTGTTTCAAGGCGGTAGCTCGGTCACCACTGCTTAGTTCAAAGTCGAAAATCTGGAGAAAAGAAGAATCGGCCCAGAAGAGTTTGGGAATAAATACGCGCTTGTCGCCGTATTGCAAAGGCACTTTTTCGTCAGAGAAAATATGCGTGGCATTGCGTATTTCCGGATAGTCCTGGTTCAGCGTAGCCGCCATAGGGAACATAGACAGCGCCACATTTTGCGGAGCTACCATCCCTTCCCACTGCTGCACTTCGTCAAGCCGGTAAATATTCTTTTGGTGGAAACTGTCAAAACTTCGTTCATGCCCCACAAAGAGCATAATGAGCAGGCAGGCGGCCATGCCAATCGCTAAACCCATCACATTGATGGAAGAGTAAACTTTGTGGCGCCAAAGGTTGCGCAGGGCGATTTTGAAGTAGTTGCGTAGCATAGATTTGAGCTGTCAGCAGTCAGCAGTCAGCTTTTTAGGAGTTACATTAATTTTATTTGTAAAAAATGACCGTTCACAATCAACATAGGAATCACCCAGGTATACAAAACCGAAACCAACCATTAAAGCAGTTCATCTCTTCACGCCAAACAACCCGGTTAAAATCTATACGGAAGGCCTTTTTAAAGACTTAGTGACAGGTGTAGAACTAAACCTGGCTGATATTTTCCGTTAATTATTCCGTTCGAAGTGACTGCACCGGATTAGCTCTGGCCGCTTTGATGGCTTGGGCGCTCACGGTCAGCCATGCCAGCAGCAAAGCAACGGCTCCGGCGATTAGTAACACCCATCCACTAAGCTCAATGCGATAGGCGAAGTCTTGCAGCCAGTGGTTCATGGCCCACCAGGCTGAGGGCCAGGCAACCAGGTTAGCGAGCACAACAAGCGTTAGAAAATCTTTGGAAAGCAGCGCAACAATGCTGGACACCGAAGCACCCAACACTTTGCGGATGCCGATTTCCTTGGTACGTTGCTGGGCAGTAAAGGTCGTTAAGCCAAACAAACCCAAACACGCGATGGAAATGGCCAGGCCAGAGAACAACAGCAGCAAGTGGTTCATCCGCTCGTCACTTTGATACAAGGCTGCCAGCGACTCATCACCAAAGGTGTATTCAAAAGGATAGTCCGGGAAAATTTTATTCCAGGCACGTTCTATTTCAGCCAGGGTTTGCGAAGGATTGCCCAAAGTGCTCATTCCAGACGCCGGACGAATCTCCGGATGGGTCTCCGGATGGACGCGCACCAGCAAGGAGGTAGTAGCTGAAGGCCAGCATAATATGATTAATGGCTCTATTTCCTGGTGCAGCGAAGCATAGTGAAAGTCGCGCACGACTCCAATGACTGGCTCTTTGAATCGCCCACTTTCGGCATTGCCGTAATACTGTAGCTCTTTTCCGAGCGCCTCCTGTGGGGTACGCCAGCCAAACTGCGTTACTGCCGCCTCGTTGATAATAAACGCACGGGACGTATCGCTGGCCAGTTGACTTGAGAACGAACGCCCGGCTACCATCTTCAATTGCAGGGTCTGGAAATAGTCAGAATCTACATAGGCCACACGCAAGTTGCGGGTTTCGTTAAAGGGTGCATTGGGTAAACGCACGTCCTCAACAAACCATTCATCACCAACTATATGAGTGGAAGCCGCCGTACCAATTACATGGGGTAAATGGGCTAATTCCTGCTTGAGAAGCACAATTTTGCTGGCACGGCCAGGTTGAGAGCGCACTTTCAGATTAATCAGGTATTCTTTATTGAAACCTAATTGTTTGTTTTGCACATACTGCATTTGCTGGTAAATGACCAGCACCGCCACAATTAAGGCGATAGAAATGGAGAATTGGAAGGTAATCAGGGCATTGCGAAAGCTGAAGTTGCTTCGTCCAATCGTGAGGGTATCCCGCAACACTTCCTTCACCTGGAAACGGGACACGAACCAGGCCGGATAGGCGCTGGCTAGGGCGCTCACGAAAATCAAAAGCAAGCACAAGCTGCCAGCCTCGGTAAAACCAGCCAGGGTACTCAGCGTGAAATGTTTTCCAGTAATCTGATTGAAGAAAGGCAGACTTGCGACAATCCAGAACAGCGCCACGAAAAACACAAAAAGCATCATACAAGCTGATTCCAGCCAGAATTGCAGGATTAACTGGGAACGATACGCGCCTACCGTTTTTCTCAGCCCTACTTCTTTCATCCGCCGGGTATAGCTAGCCACGGCCAGGATGATGTAGTTGAGGCAGGCCAGCAACAGGATAATAGCCGCAACCACCGGCAAAATATATACGGCAGTTGCATTCCCATTGGGCTGTATTTCCTGCACCATATCCGAATGCAGGTGAATGTCGGTGAGAGCCTGAAGATGGAAGAGTATCATACCGGAGTTGTCCTCTTCCCCGTTTTCCGAGCGGAATTTCCGAACAAAGGAAAGCAGCTTTTGCCCAAATGCTTTTGCCTCTGCTTGGGGGCTCAACCGAACATACGTATAGACGCTGCTCGAATAAATGTTTTTTATCCAGGACGAATTTTCAAAAGTAGACAGGGAAGCCAGGGCGCTGGCTTTCAAATGAGAGGCAGAAGGCATATCCTGAATGATGCCGGTAATCAGGTAATCTTCGCCATTATTGATTTTTAGCGTTTTACCCAGCGGTTCTTCGTCAGCAAACAACTGATACGCCATGCTTTGGGTCAACACCAGCGATTTTGGCATTATTAAAGCGGTTTGGGCATTACCCTTGATAAACGAAAAGCTCAGCACCTGAAAGATATTACTATCCGCATACGCAATCGTTTCAGCACTTACCTTTTTGGAATCCTTACTAATCAGGGTATTGCGACGAATGGCCAGGCGGGTCGCCTCTATTACCTCCGGATAATCCTTGGCTAAAGCTGGCGCGACGGGGGCACTGGTGGTGGCCAAATGCTGAGTTCCGTTGGTGAAACGCTGCTCCTGAACAATTCGGTAAACCTCTTTGGCATGGGCATGATATTGGTCATAGCTCAGCTCATCGCGCACGTGCAGCACAAGTAGGATTACACTCGCCATGCCCAGCGACAGGCCGATAATATTGATGCTGGAATAAAGCTTATTCCGAAACAGTCTTCTCAGGGCAATGGTGATATAACTTCGTAGCATTTTTAGCTTTGAGCTGTCAGCTTTGAGCGGGGCTGCCGTCAGCTTTCAGCTTTTTTTAAGGGTTATCTTTTTTTAAAGCTAGGACAGCCCTAGCGGAGCGCCTCCCGCTGAACGCTCAAGGCTTGAAGCTCATTCCGTTCGCAAAGACTTCACCGGGTTGGCGGTGGCGGCTTTAATGGCCTGGAAGCTGACGGTGAGTACTGTAATTACCAAGGCTCCTAAACCCGCCACAGCAAAAATCCACCAGGAGAGTTCGGTACGGTAGTCATATTTCTGAAGCCAGTTTTTCATAAAATAGCCAGCAACCGGAGCGGAGATCAGGAAAGAAATAATGACCAGCCGGACAAAATCTTTCGACAACAACTGCCACAGATTGAACACACTGGCACCCAGCACTTTTCGTACGCCAATCTCCTTGGTTCGTTGCTCGGCCATAAAAGAAGTCAGGCCGAAAAGTCCCAGGCAGGAGATAAAGATGGCCAGACTGGCAAATACACCCGACAGTTTGCCAATCCGCTCTTCGCCATCAAATTTTTTAGCAAATTCCTGGTCAACAAACTTGTAGTCGAAAGGCGTGCCAGGCGAATACTTCCTAAATATGGGCTCAATTCTTTTCAAAGCGTCAGGTGCGCTTAGCTGGGGCTTGAGTCGGAAGTGGACAAAATCGCCAGCAAAAGCGGCCAGATAGAAAATAGTTGGTTTTACTGGCTCATAAGGCGAAGACATAAGCACATCCTTTATCACACCCACGACTTTGTGCTGTTCTGTACCTATCCGTACAATGGCACCAACCGGGTTTTTTAATCCCATAAATTTTACTGCGGATTCGTTGAGCACAAAACTCGTCGAATCGGTGGCAAAGGCCCGGGAGAAGTCTCGCCCATATTTGAATTGCCAGCCTACCGTTTTGCCATACTCATGCGATACGCCAATGTTGCCAAAGTCATCCTGTAGATTCGGATCCTTTCCTTCCCAATCATAACCGCTGTTATTGGACCACACACCCGTCAGTGGGCTATAGGATTCAGCTATTTCCAGCACCGCGCCGGTTTTGATCAAATCACTTCGAAAAGCCTGATAATGGTCGTGGATATCGGCCGTATTCATTTGTACCGAGACCAAACCTTCGCGGTCATAGCCGATTGGGCGGTTTTTGGCATGTTGTATTTGCCGGTAGACAATAATCGTCCCGATGATCAGGGTAACGGAAACAGTAAATT
>JAZKGK010000130.1:0-5082 GCA_040385915.1 Bacteroidota bacterium | reverse complement strand
CTTTGATTTTGATTACCAAAAAAGCTTTAAAATAGCGTGTAGAGTAAGTTTTTTGGAAGGGAAGTCAGCTAGAGGTTAATATCCTGAATCAGTTGTTCTGGTTGTGGAAAGAGGAGGTCTTCGGCTAGTTGGGCATCGTGGCCATATAAGTCTTCCCGAAAGTGCAGATTGCCCGCACTATCTTGCCAGGTAGTGAAATACGCCAGAAAGACCGGGATTTTTTTCTTCAGTCTGATATATTTTTCTTCTCCTTTTGCCCATATCTGCTGCACTTTGGCGGGTGTCCATAGTGTATCATCTTTCATCAAATATTCCTGCAATTTCAAAGGGTCGCTAAGTCGGATACAGCCGTGGCTGAAACCTCGTTCGGTGCGGTTGAACAATTGATGATTAGGCGTATCGTGCATATATACCTCGTAGGCATTGGGGAAAAGGAATTTGACTCTTCCCAGCGGGTTCTTTTTTCCAGGCTTTTGGCGAAAAGAATACCGAAGCGTACTGGATGTGAGGGCTTTCCAGTCGACCTGATCCGTGTTTACCGGTTTATTTCCACCACCCAAGGCATAAGCTTCCATTTCGTGGGCTTGCAGATAATTCGGATTTGCTTTCAGTTTAGGCAAAATTTCATTCACGGAAATGCTTCGGGGCACACTCCAACTGGGGTTAAATACGATGAATTCCAGTTCTCCGTCAAAAATAGGCGTAGTCGTGGCTGCTTGACCTACAATCACATCCATTTGCCATACTTGCTTATTGTTCTCAAATACGTGCAAGACAAACTCCGGAATGTTAATGCCGATATACGTTCCTTCGCGCCCTGCGGGAACCCATCGCCAGCGTTCCATATTGACCAAAATCTGATTAATCCTTTTTTCAACCGGAATATTGAGTTGTTGGATGGTTTTGGGACCCATTATCGCATTCTCTGGTAGTCCGTGCCTTTTCTGGAATTTCTTCAAACCTTCTACCAATGGCGTATTGAATACGGAGTCGATAGCGCTTTTCGGTATATCATCGGTGATCTGAAGCCTTTTGGCCAGCAGGAAAACGGCTTGGGAAGTATCGCCAATGGCCAGATTTTTATAGGCTGCTGCCGTCAATAGGGGCCAGCCGCCATCCTTTTCTATTTGCCGGTACTTTTGTAAAGCCTTTCTGAGCAAGCCATATTCGCGGTGGAGAGGTTCGTAGGTGGTAAATGAAACGCTTCCGTTGAGCAACGAGTGTAGAATTTTGCTGTAGTCAAATGACTTACGCTTAACAAACCACTGTTTCTTATTGGGGTCAATGCGACCTTTCCAGAGTTGGTCCGCGTATTTGAAGAAGGAAGCGGTCAGCAAAACATCTAATTCCTGTCGGAGTAACCTGCCAGCAGCGTTCTCAAAATTGGTCGAATCGGTCGCCTCCAGGTACAGTTTTTCTATATCGTCTGTATGGTAGCTCTTCATGGGTAGCCCATCATCTTCCGCGTGGTCAATTAGGTTGATGAACATACTAGCCATGCCGTGCAATTGACCTTTGTCAGACCAGACGAGCGTATTAGCAGGGTGCTTTCCAACAGTATCCGCATAAAATTGAACGACCTGGGCTATGGAAGCAGAATCAATCTTGTATTGACTCAAATGCTGCTTAATTAACACACTGTCAGTTAATTCGATGGGAAGCTTCGGTCGAACAACTACGGTAGGTTTCTGCTCAGTTTCGACTTCTTTCTTTTTGTCATGCTGACATGAGAAAAATAGGCCAGTCAGGAGTAGCCAGGAAAAGTATTTCATAATGGATGAGTTTGTCGGTAGTAAATAAAGAGGCCAATGAGCTTATTTCTCTCCATCCATTTCTGTGAAAACTTCGTTGATGGCCTCCTCAGCCGTACGCAGTTTATGCTTGCAGGCCTGAATCAATGCGGAGGCGCGTTTTACCTTCACCGTTAGTGCGTCAATGTCAGTACCATCGTCTTCAATTTCCTGAAGAATGGTCTCCAATTCGCTAATGGCGTCGGCATAGTTGAGTGGGTTATTCATGGGTTAATCAATATAAAATTTGGGCTTTTAGATTATTTTTCTTCACTCGCTATCTGCTGGAATGTTACTACCAAACTTTGCACCCGGCCATTGCCCAGATAGGTTTCTATCACATCGCCTTCTTTCAACTGATCGATAGACGTAAGCAATTGTCCATTGAGGTAAGTGCGGGACATGCCTCTTTTTAACAAGGTAGCCGGATCGAGCAGGTGCGTTTTTAGTTCGTATACTTCCAGCCGGTTTTTTTCGTGTTTGAGCCGGCTTTGGGCCGCAAACCTCAGTCTTTCTGTCAGTTGCAAAAAGTGTTTTTCCTGCTGATCTACCTGGCGTTCGGCCTGGCGTAGCAATGTGTTTTCGTAACGACTGAGCGTCTCTTTGCGCTGGTTCAGGTTATTGCCAACCAGGTGATACAGCGTCAGGCTTTGCTTTTCTAGGTGTTCGTTGGCGACATTGAGCTGATCGGCAGCTACGGTCATTAATTCATGAAATAGGTTGGAGATGGAATCCTCGTAGTAGCGACACGTATCGATGAGGAAGGTGGCCACGGCGGTGGGCGTTTTTAGTTGCGTATGCGCCACCAGGTCAGTAATCGTTTCGTCGCGCTCGTGCCCAATGCCGGTGAGTAGCGGCAGCGGCAAGCGGGCGATAGTGGCTGCAATGGCATAATTATCGAAGCAGCTCAGGTCTGATTGCGAGCCTCCGCCCCGAATGATAACCGCCACATCAAACTCCGTTACCCGTTCCTGAATTTGCTGTAAGGCTTGCACCACCGAGGCTGGAGCGTCGTTGCCCTGCACAACGGCGGGAAATAATGTGCAGACAAAATGGTAACGGTGCGCATTGGTAGCCAACTGATGCGTGAAATCCTGATAACCAGCTGCTGTAGCCGAGGAGACAATGGCAATGCGTTGTGGTACCACGGGCAATGGCAACTGACTATTCAAAAATAAAAGCCCTTCCTTTTCCAGTCGCGCCAGAATTTCCTGCCGTTGCCGGGCCAGCTCGCCGATGGTATAATTGGGATCTACCTCGTGAATGTCGAGGCTCAGGCCGTATAGTGCGTGGTATTGCAGGCTGGCGTTGAACAGAATTTTTAACCCTTGCCGAAGTGGCTGTCCAGTACTGGCAGCAAACTGTTGGGCAATTTTCCGGTATTTGCTGCTCCAAATGGTGCCTCGTGCTTGGGCGTGCGTACCCGAATCGTCCTTTTCCACCAGTTCCAGGTAGCAGTGCCCGCGGTCGGTTATCTTCGATATTTCAGCAATTATCCAATAGGTTGCAGGAAAACTGTCACCCAGCACGTCCTTTACCAGGGTGTTGAACTGGAAAAGCGTCAATGGTTGTCCGGTAGATGACTGCCCAAAGAGATCATTCATGACGGCTGGTTGAAACGGAAATGGCCTTTTCATTCGTATAGGAGCTTTGAGTTATCAGCCTTGAGCTTCCTTCATAAGTTTAGTTGAATGATTAATGCTTGACTTTTTAATGCTTGACTTTATAGAATAACGCTGAAAGCTTACCGCTTCTGGCTGTGTTACCTAGGGCTTTATTTCAGGCGTTCTCAGCTTGCTCCTGTTTTAGCGCAGGCGATGTACCCTCTACTGACGTATCTGTTGTTAGGAGCGTTTCCTGTGGCTTTTCTACGTTCTTAGGCTTTGGGCCTCGCCCAGCCAGCTTGGTAGAAGGAGATTTACCTTTGTATTTCAATAAGATAGGCATTAAAGCTACAATCAGGTCGTAGGCATAGCTATCAATGTGAAATTTGCGGTCTAATTCCAATTCTTCATCAATCATGACCACCAGCCCGGTCCGATCTGCTTTGGTGATTTTGTACGACTTGGTCTTGCCGTTTTTGGTATACGGGAATAGCTGGTCTACTAATACCGATCTACCACTTTTCGCGTCTTTCAGGTCAGCCAGTACATATTCCAGGGTTTCTCTCCATTCTGCTATGAGTGCTTTGTTTTGTCTTTCGGAGTTTATGACCAGCAGCTCATCCAGCTTTTCAATGGCTCCATCATTGCGGTTATCTGCTTGTGCGGCATTGAATAGGCGATGCAATAGGTTGGTTTTCTTAATGACGGTGAGATCTTTATACAATACATCAAAAGCAGGTAGCGTGGCCGCCCCAAATTGCATATCCTCTTCGAATTTCCATTCGTACTGGTGGGTGGTTGGGATAAGTACCAAGGTAATATTAGTTTCCTCATTGGCTTCCAGGTGGTAGTAATCGTACTCGTTGTCGCTTCCTACCACAAATTTTCCCTTGATTTTCCCCTCGCTTGATAGCTTTATTAAGGTCTGGTGAATGGTTTCAACCTCTACGGAGGCATTTGCTTTTTCCTCTTGTAAATCTAATTTCAGTTGCTCAATTTCGGCAACAACCTTGACTGCAATTACCTCGGCATCTTTTCCTGAATACTTCTCTAATAGGTGTTGTGCCTTATCGTAATTAGTCTTCTCTTCTTGGTCTGAATTACTCACGGTTTTTGATGTTAGATGGATAAGTGTTGGTTTTGAATTGTCTTCTATATAAGTTTTAGTAAGTAAATTTAAAAACCTTAATTAAGCCTGTTTGAATAGATTGTTGAAAGGCTTAATTAAGGTGGTCATTTCCACTTAAAGATACCTAATTAGTGCTTTAATACCAAAAGCTGCTTCAACTGTTTTTAGTTATATAAAAGACGCTTTGCCGATACTTATATACCTCTTCCCGTTTGGGTGATTGTTTTTACATTCTCCCCTAACTCTTGGAGGGCGGTTCGCCCGCATCGGCGAACCGACTGCGATTAAAACCTGTAAATTAGCTTAGGGCTTGTTTAAGCCGTTTAAGCCGTTTTTGGTGTTCCACCCCGGGTGTTTCCAGCGATTTTTAACGGGGTCGCCCGGCGATTGATTAATATTTATAACAGCTTCAGAGCCAGGCAAAACTCTCCAAGGCGATCCGCCGATGCGGTTTCAAACGGCAACGGTCCCAGCGGGGAACCGCGACCGTCCTTGGAGAGTTCATTCGCTGTTGTACAGTTTTTCACCGCAGCGGCGGCCGCCAACAACCACACGAAGC
>JAZKGK010000129.1:0-12165 GCA_040385915.1 Bacteroidota bacterium | reverse complement strand
ATTAACAAATTAATCAAAACTAATTTCCTATTCAATTTCCTATTTTCCACCTTCATGTACAAACTTCTAAAACCAACCTTTGTTATTTTCTTTCTTCTATGGGTATACGAAGCCCATGCTCAGATCAAGCAAGGACCACTCATGACCGAATGGTCAGCTCAGGTAGATCCCGATCATCCATTGCCCGAATATCCGCGTCCGCAGTTGGCCAGAACTGCTTGGATGAACTTAAATGGCACCTGGCAATATCAGCCAGCCAATCCCAACGATCTTCTGCCCACGGGTAACCTATCCGGAAAAATTATTGTACCCTTCCCCGTCGAATCAGCTCTGTCGGGCGTAATGGAGTACCACGACCGGCTGTGGTACAAAAGAACCTTTACCACTCCAGCAGCATGGGCCGGCAAAAATATATGGCTGCATTTTGGAGCGGTCGATTGGGAATCCGAAGTCTTTATCAATGGCATCAGCGTAGGCACGCATCAGGGTGGTTATGATCCTTTCTCCTTTGACATCACTCCCTATCTCACTACTGGCACCCAAACCATCGTTGTCCGTGTATACGATCCCACCGACAAGGCTGGTCAGCCACGGGGAAAGCAAACCACTCATCCAGAGGGCATTTGGTATACTCCTGCCACAGGTATCTGGCAGACCGTGTGGCTGGAACCAGTATCGAGCGTGGCTATTAGCCAAGTAGCCATTGTACCAGATATAGATAAAAGTCAGGTACAAGTCACAGTTTCGGCAACGGGCACTACCGCTAATACCCAAGCGACCGTAGTCGTCAAAGATGGCGCAAATGTAGTAGCCACGCTGTCGGGAACGCCCGGAACGCTCATTACCTTGCCCGTTAACCAGGCTAAGCTATGGTCGCCCACTTCGCCCTTTCTATATGACGTGATCGTATCATTGACCGAAAGCGGTACCTCCACTGACTCGGTGACCAGCTACTTTGGTATGCGTAAAATCCATATGACTAAGGTGGGCCGTTTCCCTCGAATACTTCTCAACAACCAAGTCATTTATCAATATGGCCCACTCGACCAGGGCTACTGGCCCGACGGCATCTACACAGCTCCTACAGATGAAGCCTTGAAATGGGATTTGCAGAAAACCAAAGAGTTGGGATTTAACATGACGCGCAAACACATCAAGGTAGAACCTGCCCGCTGGTATTATTGGGCCGATAAGCTGGGGCTACTGGTATGGCAAGACATGCCCAGCGGGTTTTCCAATGGCGACCGCAGTACCGCCGAAAAACAACACCACATTGAAGAGATGAAGGCCATGATTAAGCAACTAAAAAATCATCCTAGCATTGTGATGTGGATCGTATTTAATGAGGGCTGGGGTCAGTTTGAGACTAGCCGTGTAGCGCAGATTGCACTTGATGCCGATCCTACGCGCTTGGTTTCGGGTGCTAGTGGCTGGGTCGATGCTGAAATTGGGCATATCATCGATTCGCACTCCTATCCAGCCCCTTCGATGCCTTCCAATCCTAACCGCGCCGCCGTCAATGGCGAATTCGGCGGGGTGGCGCTTAACCTGCCCGGACATGTATGGCCTGGAAACGGAGGAGGTTACATTACCGTTGGTTCCACAGCAGAAGTAACCAAGCACTTCAGTCAGTTTTCAGAAGATATATTCAACTACTCCTTCAGCGGCCTCTGTGCCTCGGTATACACCCAACTCACTGACGTAGAGAATGAAACCAACGGCCTGGTCACCTACGACCGGAAGATAAATAAAGTGGATGTGGCCACTGTACGTGCCAGCGTAGAAAAATGTTTGCAGGCTGCGACACTGAATTACGAGTTTTTACCCATCCTCCCTACCGCCGATATGGCTGGGCAAATCTGGCGGTATAGTATCACCAAGCCCGGTGACAACTGGTTTAGTCCCTCCTATGACGACTCTAATTGGAAAAATGGCTTAGCGGGCTTCGGTACAATAGGCACTCCTGGCAGCACTGTAAGAACCAACTGGAATACGGCTGACATTTGGCTAAGAAAATCATTTTCCCTGGGCAACTTGTCCGAAGAGGCCTTAAAAAACATTCGCTTAAAAATACACCATGACGAAACCTGCCAGGTGTATATCAATGGCATATTGGCTTTTGAAGAGGACGGATGGACCAGCAATTACCGGATAGCCAGCCTCACAGAAGCGGCCAGGACTAGCCTTAAAATCAACTCGTTGAATACCATCAGTATTCATTGTCATCAGGAGAATGGCGGCCAGTACATCGACGCTGGCTTCTCTACTTTGGTAACGCCCGGCACCGTAATAGACTTACTTATCACGGGCATGGAAAAGCTGGAATTAGACTCTCTACCTGCCATTTACCCCAATCCGTCTACTGGGTTGCTACACCTGAAAAATGCCCAAAGACATGCCACCTTCGAGATCATCACTTGCGAAGGAAAAATCATCCAAAAGGGACAAGTTAACGGCGACCAGATCGATGTGAGCAATACCCGAAAAGGTACTTACCTGCTTAGACTAAGCGACTCCCACGGAATGACCACGAAGGTAATTATCTTGCAGTAGCCATCAGTTACTTTTCAGGAAAGACACGTGATTGGTTCAAGTTGATCCAACAACACGTGTCTTTCCTGAAAGTTATTGTCGTTCCTGAAAAGTTACCGTAATTCACATTATGTTAATTAATAACCACCGAACGCATCGAGTTGGTTAGGGAAAACGAATTGGATTTCCGCATGCAAATCGATGTGTGCGTTTATATGGAATGAGTTTGTAGCTTTGTGCCTTACCACAATCCAATGAAGAAAATCACAGAGTTAAGCGACATGAACGGGCATATGACTGAAAACAAGCAGGAAGAAGACACAAATCAATACCGCGCACTGGATGATTATCTGGCACGCCGACCTTTAAAAACAGTAAACCCGACCCAGCGGATTACCCACTATCTGATTGATCTCGTTTGTTTTTACCTACTCACTTTTTGTTCTCTCGTAGTATTGGGTGCAATAGCGATTTCGGTAAAGAAGCCTATTGACTATGAAAATGAGAATACTGCCTTAATCATCCAAATAATTACAACCCTACTTTTTCCGGTCTATTATTTTTTTTGTGAATCTATTTGGCAAAAAACGCCTGGCAAGTTTTTCACCAAGACCATTGTCATTGATGAATATGGTGGCAAACCAAGCTTTAAACAAATGGTACTACGGTCAGTCAGTCGGTTGGTGCCATTCGAGGGATTCTCTTGCTTGGGCAGCGATCAAAGTTATGGCTGGCACGATCGCTGGTCAGACACCTTTGTAGTGCCCCTGGCAGAGTTAGAAGCGATAGAAAAACTATTGGCTGAACAGGAGGAAAAAATTTAACCAACAAACCGAACACAGACTCGAAAAGGTATTTTTACCTTTGGGCAGTACTAGACTACTAAATCATTGGAGACCCTAGTGGTGCCACGACTCTAGTGAGGACTCTAGCAATGACGGTGATAGTCGTGGCACCACTGTAACAATTAAGGTGACAGCGTATTAATTACCTCCTCCAGTTAACTCCCTGACTTTACTTTTTGTCCCCTTCCGATAGCTAAGTACAGAATACTTCCTAACAATGGAATAAAAACTACCACCAGAAGCCAGCTAATTTTGGAAACGCTGTCTTTGAAAGTACTTTGCAATATGTCTACCAATGCCCATAACCACAAGAGAACTGACAATAAAAGTAATACAATGAACACCAGCTCTGCTGAACCAATAGAGCCCAAAACAGCAGTGTGGCAAATGAATTACAGCTGTTTTTGGCATTTTTAAGAAAAGATAAATAACCAGAGGATTTTGACACCGAAAGCATTGTTTTTCTACTATTATTAAAAAAAGGTCGCAAGCGTTCCAAACGCTTCCGACCTTCTATCAACTTTACGTCTAGGTTTTCTTTTCAAAGGCATAATCGGCAAACCGCTCTTTGGTTAGTTCCCAGGCCAATATGTCTCCCTCTTCGCGGGTTTGTACGAACCCATTGTGGAGTAGCACTTTTTGCGATGCCCCATTCTGCATCACTGTCTCCGCGATAATCTTCCGCGTTTTTGGGTGTTCAAAAGCCCATTCAATCAGCCTTCGGGCGCATTCGGTAGCGTATCCATTTCCCCGATGGCGGCAATCAATTCCGTATCCTAGGAGGACAGCGCCGTTATCATCGGGCATACCCACGAAGCCAATTCCACCGATAGAAACATTTTCCTGCTTCAAGACTACTTCCCAATTGGTAAACCAGAGATAATTCATTTCGTTGACTCCCACGTGGGTAATCCAGGTTTCGAGCGCTTCATCCATTTCACTTTGCACCTCCGCTTCCATCCTCATATCGGACAAGTTCAGTTGCAAATGCTGCTCCATCAAAGCCCGGCTTTGCTTTAACAATTGCAGGTGAGTTAGGTTGAGCGGAATAAGGCGCAAACGTTCTGTTGGTATTTCAAACCTGGGTAACTGTTCGTGGGTAGAGGAATTTGTCAATGGCATCAAATCAGGCTCCAGCCAATGATCTCGCGCCTCTGCCGACATTAAATGTGCTTTTGAAAAGTAATTGAAGGGTAAATTCCGGTCGGCAAACGGACTCGTGAATAAGTCTAAAACGAGCTTTTCTATCGGTATGCCTGGCTCTTTAAAAGCCAGGAACTCCCCTACTGCCCATAGCCAAAACAACGTAATAGATTCGTGGTAGCCGCTGGTAGGCGTTGGTTCTATTCCACAAGCGCGGTTATAATTCATGATGCCCTGGCGCACTTTTCCCATCGCTTCTTCTTTCGGAAAACTCACTAAATACCATAATCCTACAGTCAAGTGCGCATGGTGAGTCCAGCGTTCGCGAGGAAGGATGCCCGCTTCAAAATCTATCAGGAGCTGTTCTACCTCCGACGCTGTATAAAAGGGTGTAACGGTTGTATGCATAATTCAATATCTACTAAAAACAAGCCAGCAAACCTGTTTCAAGCTGCTGTTTATCGAGATTACGGCCAATAAACACGATAGCATTTTGCCGCACTTGCTGGCCCCAATCGGCTCCGTAACGGCTATTGAGTTGCCGATGCACCGCCTGCACAATAATTTTCTGATTGGAATGGTCTAAACTAAGAATTCCCTTCATCCGGTACAAATCATCTCCCTGGGTTTGGAGCAAATGAGCAAGCCAGTCATCCACCTTTTCTCCATTCAACGTACCTTCAAAGGTGAGCGCTACTGACTGAACGCTTTCGTGTTGATGGCCTTGTTTAAACTCTTTCGTCTGGAGGGATTTCTGCTGCTCCTCCCCTTTCGATAGGTAAAAATGATGGGGATGAGTTTCCAGAAATACCAGGTAATGTCCCGTTTCGGGCAAGTTAATTGTCGCTTGCACCTTCAATAAACCTTCAGGAATGGTATACATCAGCAAGGGCGAAACATCGGCCTGTGGCGCTAAGTCCATCTGCATAAAGCCTTGTCTGAATATACCGCGTGCGCCTTGAATAGTGCTCGCTACGGCTGATTCACTGCCATCATTCGCATACAGAATCAACATCTGCATCTCGTGGCGATGGGTATTTTCGAAGTTCAGCACGTATGAACCCTGCTGTAAGTCATATAGTTGCATCCACTCAAATGGATAGCTAACATCCAGAAAATCAGGATCGGAGGCAATGACATTATCCAGGTCAAAGGCGCGGATATCCAGGATTTTGTCCAGCGAGATATCGGCAAATGAAGCTGGGTAAATGCGGGCATGCAGGTTTCGAATACGGATCACCTGTTCCATGTCAGCCACCTGTTCGGGACTAATCAAGTCAGTTTTGTTGAGCACCACGACATCGGCAAAACGCAGTTGTTGCGCCGCTTCTCGGGCGTTTTTGAGTTGTTGGGGCAAATGCAATGCATCGGCCAGCGACACGATACCATCCAGGCGGTAGTGCTCGGCCAATTCGCGGTCCATGACAAAGGTTTGAATAACTGCTCCCGGATCGGCCAGGCCGGTAGATTCAATGAGAACGTAGTCAAATTCATCTCGCCGCTTCCAAAGCTCGTCTAGGATGCGCATCAGGTCGGTTTTGACCGTGCAGCAAAGGCAACCGTTATTCATCTCGAACAGGTTGCCTTGGGCATTGTCTACCAGTTCGTTGTCAATGCCTACTTCGCCAAACTCGTTCTCTATCACGGCAAACTTTTTACCGTGGTTACCGTTCAGCAAATGATTCAATAAAGTTGTTTTCCCAGACCCCAGAAAGCCGGTGAGTATCGTGACAGGAATGGGTTGAGCAGACATAGGATGGTTTTCAGTATAAAACAGGTCGATTATTTAACTACAACAAAGGTAAGTAAATAGATTCCTATTCAGACTGATGTTAGCGCTGCCAGTCAGATCCTCAAACTGTCTTTTGGTACTTCCAGGCAGCCAGCAAGTTAACGCCTACAGCCAGAATAGTCAGTGCCAACAGTTGGCCTTGTACATCGGCCAAGGTGCTGCCTTTGAGCATGACATTCCGCCCCACTTCAATGATGTACTTCAGTGGATTAATGTAATTGAGGTACTGCGCCCAGGCTGGCATATTTTCGGTCGAAGAGAATAATCCGCTCAGCAGGATACAAAAGACCAGGCAAAAGAAGGCCGCAAACATGGCCTGTTGCTGGGTTTCGGAAACGGTCGAAATGAGAAGCCCCAGGCCTACACACAAAAAGAGGAATAGCAAGGCAAAGCCATACATTAGCACAATACTGCCTTCGACGGGAATGCGGAACAGCAAAACGCCAATCACCAGCCCAAGCGTAAACTGTACCAGGCCGATCAGAACAAAGGGAATCAGCTTACCCAGAATAAACTGGTATTTGTGAATGGGAGTCACGTTCAACTGCTCCATGGTGCCAATTTCCTTTTCCCTCACTATGTTTAACGCCGCAATCAACGCTCCGATCAGAATCAGCAATTCGAACAAGATGCCAGGCACCATAAAGGTTCGGTACTCGAGCCGGGGATTGTACCAGTACTGATTCTCAATCACTAAAGACCGTCCGCTGCCAGGAATGACCGGATAATTTTCGACCCTGATTTCGGCATTGAAGTCCCGAATAATGCTAGAGGCATAACTACTGCTGATGCCCGCCTTGGAGCCGTCAATCGCGTTGATCAGCAATTGCACCGGAGCCTTATTTTCGCGGTACAGGTCTTGCTCGAAGTGAGGCGGAATGACTAAAACAAGGTCGGCGACTCCAGTAAGTAATTGCTGCTGGGCTTGCCTGGAAGAAGGCAGATACCCCAAAAAGCGAAAATTGGGGATGTAACGAAATTTGCCCGCCAACCGCTGCGAAAAGGTCGTATGGTCGCCATCAACCACGGCAATATTCAGGTTTTTCACCTCAAAATTGGCAGCATAGGAAAGCAGAATCAACTGCATAACGGGTGCTATCAGCATCATCCGCAGCAAGACTGTATTCCGAAAAATCTGCTTGAACTCTTTCTCAATAAGGAATCGAATGCGTCTCATGCGAGTCTAGTTTTGAGATTACTAAGGCTTATCACAATGATTATCAAAGACATGCCAGCCAGTACTAATGTTTCTTTCCACAAATAACTTATCCCAACCCCTTTGATCATAATGCCTTTTACAATGGTGATGAAGTAGCGGGCGGGAATGATATTAGAAATAAGCTGCAAGACCTTGGGCATACTTTCAATCGGAAAAATGAAGCCCGATAAAAAGATAGTTGGCATCAACATCGCCACCATCGAAGCAAACATCGCCACCATTTGTGAGTCGGTCAGCGAGGAGATTAGAATGCCGATAGAAAGGGCCAGAAAAATAAACAAGAGGGTTTCGGCGAGCAATAGCCCCAAACTTCCATTCAATGGAATATGTAAAAACCAAACACCCAAAGCGATGATAACACAACCATTTAGGAAAGACAGCAACAGATAGGGCAACACTTTGCCAAACAGGATTTGCCCTTGGTTGAGCGGCGATACCATCAATACTTCCATGGTGCCGGTTTCTTTTTCGCGGGCAATCGTCACGGATGTCATCATGGCGGATACCAGCAATAAAACCATAGCCATTACGCCTGGCACGAACACAAAAGCCCCTTTCAATTCCGGATTGAACACCATCCGCGTCTGTATATCGACTGCCATCGGAATGGCCTGAGGATTTCGTTCTTCGGCATAAGACCGAATAATGGCGGTGGCGTAACTGGTCAGGCTGATGGCGGTATTTTGCTCCGAAGCATCGGAAAGCAACTGAACCTGGGCGCGGCCACCGTGTTCGTAGTCGTTAGTAAAGCCCGCCGGAAATACGACTGCCATTTTGATATTCCCCTCACGAAAGGCTTTCTCAATGTCCTGATACGAATGCATATTTTGCTGCAAACGGAAATACCCGGAAGACAATAGCCGATTGGTAATTTGCTGGGAATGGGCACTCTGGTCATAGTCCAGCAGCGCGATATTGGCATTGTTAATCTCATTGGTCAGTGCAAAACCGAACAGCAAAACCTGCACAAACGGAAGCCCGAACAGGATGAGTAAAGTCCGCCGGTCGCGCAGAATATGCAGAAATTCCTTTTTAACAAAAGCCTGGAAACGTTTCATGATCGAGCTGTTATCGGTTAGAAGTTAGGTTGTTAGCAGAAAGGAATGGGCTGTGAGTTGAATAATTTGAACACAAACGAAAAAATGCTAACCACTAATGGCTAAATACCTAACAGCTACCCCTTCATCGAAGTACCTCTGGCGAGGATCTGGAAAACGCCGTCCATGGAATCGACTCCGTACGTCTTTTTTAATCCGCTGGGGGTGTCTAGGGCTTGAATCCGACCATCGACCATAATAGAAACGCGGTTGCAGTATTCTGCCTCATCCATATAGTGAGTCGTCACGAAAATGGTCGTGCCTCCGTCAGCAGCTTCATAAATCATCTCCCAAAACTGTCGTCGGGTTATGGGGTCAACGCCACCAGTTGGCTCGTCTAAAAACACAATGTCCGGGTCGTGGAGCATCGCCACGGCAAAGGAAAGCTTCTGCTTCCAGCCCAGGGGTAAAGAAACCACCAACGTATCGGCCACGGATTGCAGTGATAGCGTTTGCAAAATTTGCTCGGTTTTGCGTTGGATATCAGTCAGGCGGAGGTCATAAATCCCCCCGTAAAACCGGATATTTTCGCGCACAGTCAGGTCTTCGTAGAGGGAAAACTTCTGGCTCATGTAGCCAATCCGCTGTTTTATTTTCTCAGACTCTTTGTAGACATCAAAACCAGCCACGCGCGCTTCACCGGAAGTAGGTTTTAACAAGCCACAGAGCATACGAATGGCCGTTGTTTTTCCAGCGCCATTCGCTCCCAGAAAGCCAAAGATTTCCCCCTTCTCTACAGCCAATGTAATCTCATTGGTGGCGACAAACGCACCGAATTTTTTGGTTAGTTTGTTGGTTACAACGGCTTTGTCCATGGTGTCGATTGAAAGAGTAACATTGAAAAAACTCGTACAAAACTGAAGGCTTTCACAAGAAAAGTTTTCTGCTCCGCAACGGCGGTTCGCTCGGGAGCAACGAAGCTTTCTACTTCCGCATTAACGCCATAAAGCTGTCTTCGATGCTTGGCTCTATGCATTTGATGAGGATATGCTGGTGTTGCTTTTTGAGTAGATAGGCTTCTATTTGCTGGGTACTTACCTCCTTGTTTCGCAGGGTTAGGTGAAGTGACTCGCCAAAGGGATAACAGGTATCAGTAAATTCAGCCTGGCGTAAATCCTGAATTAGGCGGAAGGTATGGGCTGAACGAACGGCAAACAAAGGCTTGCCAAATTGTTGCGTAATACCCAGCGGCGTATCTACTGCCAGCAATTTCCCTTCCTGAATTAAGGCAATCCGGTCGCAAAGGCTGGCTTCATCCATATAGGGCGTAGAGACCAGAATAGTTAATCCCTTCGCTTTCAGTCGCCCCAGCATTTCCCAAAATTCCCTCCGCGAAACGGCGTCGACACCCGTAGTCGGTTCATCCAGAAACAGTACTTCGGGTTTATGGATGAGTGCGCAGCATAGCGCCAATTTCTGCTTCATTCCTCCCGACAGTTTACCTGCAAACCGATCTTTGAATGGCTCCAATTGTACGTATATATCCTTGATTAGATCGTAGTTGGCTTCAAGACTAGTTCCAAAAATGGTGGCGAAAAAAGTCAGGTTTTCCTTTACTGTCAGGTCCTGATAGAGAGAGAATCGACCTGGCATGTAGCCAATTAAGTGACGCAGCTGTTTATATTCACTCACCACCTCGTGCCCAGCCACAACTGCGCTTCCTTGATCGGCCAAGAGCAGCGTAACCAGGATTTTGAAAAGCGTCGTTTTGCCTGCCCCGTCCGGCCCAATCAGCCCGAACAACTCCCCTTGGCTTACCGTAAACGAAACGTCCTGTAAGGCCTTGGTTTGGCCATAAGCGCGGGAAATATGTTCAACCACAATGGCTTCCAATGGGAGTTGATGAGTTTATAGGTGGATGAGTAAATGAGTATAGAAGCGTTTTCTTTACTGAAACCGGACTTCGCCAGGCATGCCAATTTTGAGGCTGCCATCGTTTTTTACCGATACCTTAATGGCGTACACCAGATTGATCCGTTCTTCTTTCGTTTGAATAATCTTGGGAGTAAATTCGGCCTTGCTCGAAATAGAACGAACCGTGCCTTCGTAGGTTTTAAACTGGTCATTGGGCGCATCCACCAACACTTTTACCTGCTGCCCCACCTTCACATTCACAAGCTGGTCGCCACTCACATAAGCCCGTAGCGTAAGGTTATTCAGATCGGCAATTTTGTACAATGGTTTGCCATAGCTGAGTACCTCGCCCGGCTCAGCAAATTTCACTGTCACCGTTCCAGCTTTCGGGTTAATAATGGTCGACTTTGACAGTTGGTCGTCCACTTGCTTAATTTGTTCTTCCAGGGGCGCGGCATCCGCCTGAATTCCACTTCGTTGGGTTGTAAGGGCAGAAAGCTGAGCCGTACGCTGTTGCTTGGTCAAGGCCATTTGCCGTTCCAGCACATCAATCTGAGCCGTGATATCATCCAGTTGTTTGGATGGCACCGCATGGCCGTCAACCAGGTTTTTGGTTCGCTGCTTCTCCCTTACTAGCGTCTTCATCTGCTGCTGCTGCACGGCCATTTGTTGTTCAAAATAAGACAGTTGGGTCTTTACATCTGGCACCCGACTAGCGACAGCCCGTCGACTGGCAATGATTTGTGCCTTTCGGAGCAGCAGTTGGGTGGTATCAATGTGGCCTACCGCCTGCCCTACCCGATATTGCTGGCCTTCTTCTACCACAAATGATTGCAGCATTCCAGTCGCCTCTGCCGACACAATAGTCTCGATGGCTTCAAAATTTCCGTAAGCATCTGACTGCTCTTCCGCCCGGTTGCAGCCAATAAGAATGAATAACAAGCTTAAACACCCTGCATATGTTTTCATGAGCGTTGTTTTAAATAGGCCATAATCATTTCCGGAACTAGCTTTTTTCTTTCTTCCATAAACTCCCTGAAACCCGCCTCATCCAGGTCGCCAATGTACGCAAGGATAGGTCGGGCAACGAAGGGAAACACCACGTTGCCCATAACTGATATAATAAAATGCAGCGGTTTGATGGGGCGGATATTTCCTTTTTCAGCTTCCTCAATCAGTTGTTTTGTTAACAAAGCTGATTGAATTACTTCTTTAATATTCTTGTCCTTAAAAAAATCGACTCCTCCGGTTCGGTGTACGGTTAGCACAAACATGGGTATCAATGGATTGGCTAGCAGAAAGTTGGTATATTGGTCAACGATCTTCCATACTTTTACTTCTAACGGTATTTCCTCATTCAACATCGTCACCATTTGACCGAAGAACTTGCCAAAGGTTTCCGTGTAAATGCTTTTAAAAAGCTGTTCTTTGCTGCGGAAATAGTAGTTAAGCAGAGCAATGTTAACTTTGGCTTCTTCAGCAATATCCCGGATTTTAGCTCCTTCGTAGCCGCGCTCCATAAATACCTTTTCTGCGGCTTTTTTTATCCTGGTTTCGGTATCCTGATCTAGTTCTGCCATCTTTTTCATCTCAAGGCAAAAGTAATTTCAAAAACTGTTTTAAACAAATGTTTAAAACAGTTTTTTTATTTCCAGAAAAGGTCGGCAGCGTTTGGAACGCTGC
>JAZKGK010000128.1:0-5783 GCA_040385915.1 Bacteroidota bacterium | reverse complement strand
AATGAATCATTTAGTAACTTTTGGGCAGCCTTTGACAGGGAAATAAGTAAGGATAATTGGAGGATAAGCACTGGTAATCACATAATTTCAGTTGTAAGGTTCACTAAAAACGAGTCTGATTACTGGGAATCCTATGTTTGGTTTGGAATGATGTTTTGTTTTAGGGCTTGTTACGCAACAACCTGTACATTTAGCCTGGTTATTTTGTTATTTTATTGCGTAACAAGCTCTTAGAGAAAATATGGTGTTGTTTTAGTTTTCTTATGAAATGTGTTTTGACCTGTGGTAATTATTTGGAATGCGAACGCACGATCCCTGCGGAGCTACGATTAGGACACATTTTATTTGGTAAGCTTGCTGCTCCCGCTTCGGCGAACCGAATGAAGCAAGGAGTAATGGAGCGAGGAGTTGTGTCCTAATCGTAGCCCTGCGGAGACCCTTGCTAGGAAGAGCTCGCTACCACACAAGCCCTGACTGCACTGCAATCTTTGTTTAGAAAGCTTATAGAGGAGATTTCAGAGAAGATAGAGGAGACCAATCATTAGCATATCTACCTAAGCATATCTGCTTAATTCCTTAACGATTTCATGATCTTGCCGCCTTGCTTTTAAGGAAGCATAGCATGACTTTTATGCCCATATAGTGCTGGACAATGGTTCAAGTTTCAACCTGAATTTTCCCTAATCCTACATCCCTTTACCCATGATGCAATTCCTAACAAAAAAGAGGTGGAAGTCCTCTGGTTATGTTCTTGTGGCTGCCTATGTCTGCCTGGTTAGCTGTAAGCCCGATGATTCCTTACAACAGCAACAGTCGCCACAGGCCTTTCCCCTGAGCCAGAAAGCCAATTTCGAGTTAAGCTACGAAGTGGAACACCTCAGCTTCGAGACTTTCCCCGGTAGCAAAGCTCCGAAAGAAACCCAATTTCTGGACGACGTTCGAGGGACACCTTTGGTAGACCGTCAGGAGGTAAAACTACGGGTATTTACCGATGGCAACAGCGAGTACACGATTAAGCACTTAGAGCCCACGATTCAGCTTCCTTCCAAAAAGGACAAGGAGGTGCTGCCCGACAAGACTCCCCGAAGTGTGCTGACCCGCATAATGGGCAATACCGCTTATTTCTACGATAAAAATGACCAATTACTGGCACAACAGCCCATCTCCCCCGACTTCCTGCGTAACATTACCCAGCAGCTTCACCAGCCGAATGCGAGTCTGGCGAGTATTGCTTTGATGCAAAAAGGGGCATTAAATGTGGAGGATCTAGCAATCCAAGCCCAAAACGAAGGAGCGATTGTCACCCGACAGCCTAATAACCTGGTGACGATCCGGTATAAAAACAGCAACCCTTCTCCTATAGTCACTACCCCAACCCCGGCGGCGCGGACGGATGCCGGAGCGGATTTTACCACGGTCAATATGTACAATAGCAAAGGGAATATATTGATTGGAAGCCGGGTTTACGATGACAAACAGACGCTGCTATTGCAAGCTTTTTGCAAGTACAAAAAAGGCAAAAGTAAAGGTTCGTTAGACCTGGATATGCTCTATATGGAAACTTTTTCGGTGAATAGCCAAGGGAGAAACGTCAAAATGATTTCCAACGTCTATTTCCGTAACCTACAGGTAATACAACAACCTTAATCATCCCATAATAAAGATAATATTATGAAAACATTAGTAACGGTTAAGCTGGTACTGACCCTAGGGTTATTCCTGCTAGTATCCATGACCTATGCACAAGGCAGGCGACCTGTAGTTTGGGTAGGGGGATTGAATGAAGGGAATGAGTTTTGGGCTAATTATGCTACTCTTTTTCAGCAGGAGAGGCAAATGAATTCTGATAGAGATAGTTATTCGGCTGCTTCCAGGGCTGGCGTTAATGGAATGGCGGCGATAGTGAGAACGCACGGAGCTGTAGGCGGGAATTCTTTAGGTATCGGCCACAGTATGGGGGGCGTAGCCTTGAGGGAAGTAGACCGAAATGACCCAAATAGGTTTTCCGCTTATATCACTATGGGCAGCCCGATGAATGGAACCCAGGTAGCCGTATCAGTACTTAACGGATCGCTTCGGGTAGCCATTGACGACGGGGTAGGACGAATGCTTGCTGGACCTAATGCCAACTCTCTTGCAATTCCATTCGTGGACGGGCTTTTAGTTGATGATTTTGTCAGAAAGATTGGGAAGGCCATTTCGCCTGAGGTAAATACCTTTGGTAGGCAGACGCTTACGGATTTATCCCCCGGCAGTGCCTATATGCAAGGGATTCGCAATTTTGCGGGTAATGTACCAGCGGTGAGCATTCAGGGAGTTGAAAATGGCCCAGTTCACTGGCGTATCGCGACATCAGCCATGCAAGGCGAAGGCAATGCCGTCGAGGATGACGAGAAGCTAGTTCAAACGGCCAATAGATTCTATGATTTCTATAATGCCCACTATATCGCTAACCTGGCTGGTGGCCCTCTCTTCTGGTATTTCGCCAATAAGTGGAAACAAGGTCGGGATTATATCCGTGATCAATCGGAGCCGGACTACCTGAATATTATCGGAGCCCGGCGGGTGGAAATTATTGACTATCCCTATCAAAACTATCTTTGCGGAAATGAAGGATTTGAATATAATCAGTATCGGGAGTGTATCGCCGATGCAAATTATAATAATGGTGATCCCCGCGAGTGCGATCACTGGTGCTGGCAGACAGGCACATACCAGGTTTCAGTAACGATCGAAGAGCTAAGCGACGCATTCATCACCGCCAGCAGCCAGATTGGGCAAGGAACGGCCTGGCAACGAAGCGCCGGTGACATCTACCGAGCCGAGGGAGCCAACCACTTACAGCAATCCAATCATTCGCAGGTGACGCTTCAGTTTAATAGAATATTTAATAGAAATGATCGATTTTTTAGGATTCCTTAATCAGTAATATGAAACCAGTGATTAGCTATTTACTAATGTCCTTTTTCCTTCTGACGAGTTATTCTTGTCATAAGGAAGAAGACATTATTCTCAATTCAGATGGAGCAATTGTGAAACAGCCTGCACTTTGGTCTACTTCTTTATCTAAGGATAAACTACTCTCTTATAATATGGGAGTCAGTATAATCTACGACAACCAAGTATTAACTATGGGTGCTGAAGCAGGTCTGAAAGGAGGCATTAGTATTTCAGGAGTAGGAAATGACTACCTGCTGATGAAAGACTTGACTGATGGAAGAGATTTATGGAAATGGGACGACCAATGGTCTACAGCTGAATCAGGGGATATTCCATTTGTGTATCAATATAATCAGTATTTGACTTACACGAATGGGTCTCGCATTTATGGTATTGATCTTTCAACTGGTCAAACACTTTGGAAGAAGCAGGATATGGAACAGTACGACTTACGTCCCTTGGGCTTAGGTACTTCTTACTTTGTGACAGCCGATATTAAAGATGACAATCCATATTGGGAATATGCCATATTTGAAGGAGACATGCGTACTGGCAAACAGGAACTTGTAGTGTACCCCAAGTATCAGAGTCTTTACAAGGCTAAACCGGGGCCTGTTTTCAAATATTGTCACCTAGCAATGCCTTTCCTTCAAAACCAAGACACCTTATTAAGCATTGTTTATCAGGAAGTATTCGAGCCAGCCCCCCCTTATCCCTACACTGACCGAGTGCAGAATTACTTAGCCCTCTACAACAAGACCCAGAAGGCGTGGGTATACGACCGGATTGTTTTTACGGAACCGGGCGTCAGTGAGGTGCTGGATGGGGTTCCCATCCTTTCTGATGGCCTAATCTACCACAGTATTAATCGTACTATCACTTGTCACGAAGTACTCACTGGCAAGCTTGTCTGGAAGCGAACCTTTGGAGGAAACTTCCTCTTTTCGGGCTTTATCAAAGTAGGCAATAAAATCCTGGCTAATAACGAAGGCACGTACTTATATGCCCTCAATGCCCAGACGGGAGGAGACTTATGGCAGGTAAAATCACCTGGCACCTGTACCCGGATGCAGGAGTTGAATGGGGTGGTCTACTATGTGGGGGGAGGAGATGGCTTGCTATATGCAGTAGATTCGGACACCGGAACAGTATACTGGAAGATTGTCTCCCCCGATAAGAAAAGCGATTCCAGGGCCTTCTTCTACAATATGTGTTCGGTCGCTCCCGGCATCAATGGAGGGAAAGGGAAGGTCATTGTCAGTAGTGGTTTGAATGCATTTTGTTATGAGGCGGTAAGATGAGTTCAACTTCTTTCTTTGGTTTACCCCTTTTTCAACGAATGAATAACCTTAGCCAAGTACTCATTTTCCTTTGCCTTGCTTGGATAGGTCAAAGCTGTATAGTCTATCATCCGCCAACCGCCGACATTCCGCTGATTAGTAAAAAAGGGGAAGCCAAAATTGATGCGGGCTTGGCCCTGGGTGCCTGGGTAAATGATCCAAGAACGAGTTCGGTCATCAATACCTCTGTCAATGCCACGATTTCCTATGGCTTAACCCGGGCAGTAGCCTTGCAAACCTTCGGCACCCTTGGGCCAGACCGATTTTATTTGCAAGGGGCAGTGGGACATTACCGGAATCTGGTTCCCAATAGGGTGCTGGAAATATATATGGGTGCTGGTTCGGGGCGTGGTCGTGCCTTGCATTATAGATGGTTTTCTTCTTCTACTATCTTGCTGGGGGAGTACCAAACTTATTTTACCCAGGTAAATTATGGTATTATTAACAACAAACGCCCCCTGCGGGAGTATGGATTTGGAATAAAAACCGGACTTTTACATTCTACCCTCACCAGCGATGGATTTTATGCCGATCATGATTCCGAAAGAATTTTCAGCGACAATAGCTTCCTGTTAGAGCCTAATCTATTTATGAAGTTGGGAGGAAAAAGAGTGACTTTTAATCTAAAGCTCGCCGGTTGCTGGATGTACAAATTCACAAACCAGACCAGGTATCTTCCCTATAGCTATGTAAACCTGGGCTTAAGTTTAAATTATAGGCTTGGGAAATGAAGAAAGGCTTGGAAGTACGAGCGGACTCTTCCAAGGTTAGTGACCTCCTTTCTTTAAAAGCATATACATCCTCCCTTGCCAGACCTACCATTTGCGTTAGAAGATGTCTATCTTCCTTTATCGGACTGTTATCCTGCTCAAAGAGGATGGCAGTCTTCCTTAAGAAGATCATCATCTTATTAAGGAAGACTGCCATCTTCTTTGATAAGATAATGATCCTCCTTTATTGGATAACCGTCTTATCAAGGAATCATACGCTGTAAGAAAATCATAGCAACGTTATTTTCTAAGAGCCTAACTTTGCTCTACTTGCCTATCTCACTGATTCACAAAAACATACTCATATGGCTAAGAATGAAAACAAGCGGATCAACTCCAACGATTTGCAGTCAGATAATGATTCACTGATTACCCTGGAAGGACTGGCAGGTTACCAATCGGCTAAAGCAGATTATTCGCTAGCCAATGTACAAACTATCAAAGCGGCGATGGATGCGTCTCAAAAGGCTGAAAAGAAGGCCGCCGATGCCCTTAAAACGGCACGAGATGTGTCCACTGCCGCCGAATGGGCCTATCACAACGCGATCTTAGGCGTGAAACAGCAGGTGATTGCACAGTTCGGTGACGATTCGGCAGAAATTCAACTCTTTGGCTTGAAGAAGAAATCAGAATACAAATCACCGACGCGTAAAGCAAAAGTATAGGCTGCCAGTCAACACTGGTCAAAAACTGGTTTACCAAATAAAGCCGTACCTTTGCGGCGTACCGGCGC
>JAZKGK010000127.1:0-2343 GCA_040385915.1 Bacteroidota bacterium | reverse complement strand
ACGGCTATGTGCAGGTAATGGTCGTCAATGAGAGCAACGTCGATATCTACTTCGACGATCTCACTATTACCTATAAACCCGCCCTCGCTGTTCAAGAAAATCACTACAGTCCACAGGGATTGGTTTTGAAGGGTATCGAGAAGACCGGATCACCTGATAACAAGTACAAATACAACGGCAAGGAAGAGCAATCCGAACTAGGACTCAACTGGATCGACTACGGAGCTCGATTCTATGACCCACAACTAGGACGCTGGCATAACATTGACCCGCTGGCCGAGCTAATGCGTAGGCATTCGCCCTACAATTATGCCTTTAATAACCCCATGCGATTCACTGACCCCGATGGCATGTCTCCGGCAGATGGTCGATATCTTTGGGATACACCGCCTACAGATTTACCAGGAAGGGGATCAGGATTTCCTGATTATAAAGGAGGCCAAGCCGGAAGCGGTGGCGGAACAACGGGAGATCCTAATTATGATCCTAAAAAAGACCCCTCTTTCCACGACAATAATTTTGTAGTTTACGGTAGTCAACCAAAAGCATTAGTAAATACCAGCAAAGGCATATATGCAAATCAGCCAGGGGAAACAAAGTTAAATCACTCAGATAAATATTATGCACAGGCACAGGAAAGAGCAATTGCCTCAAGTATTATAACTACTCAAGCATGTTTAGACTTTCTTTTAGGTACCCATTTCTTAGGGCCTGTATCTGGTGATATAAATAAACAAATAGCAGTAATGCCCATGCCCTTTTTTATGGGTGGGCCAGGTGCTAAACTAGCTAAATTTTTAGCAATAGAAGAAGGAGCTGAACAAGCTGCACGTGTAGAACAGATAGTCCAGGGTTTGAATAATGCGAAGGTTATGGTTGGAGTAGAAGTATGGTCGGAAAGGGCTCTTAAAGTAGTAGAAATTGAAGGCCGCCTAGTAATATTTGATGGGCTTCATAGGTATAAGGCTGCACAAGCTGTTAATTTTGCAGGAGAAATTCCCTATGTCTCTTATCCCGTTTCAGAATCAGGTTATACGATGAAGGAATTGGTTAATTTTGTTCAAAGTATGAAGTGATAATTTTTTTGTATAAAAAACCTTAGCATGTTAGCTCAGCAATTGCATCAGTGTATCAAGGAATATGAAAACTACATTAGCAAGTCGTTTGAATTGTTTCAATCAACTTATGGAATAACGATTCCTCCATTAATTGCTTTTCATCAATCACTAATACCTAGAAAGGGAATAATTCCTTCTGAAGATTCAGAAATTACATTTTGGTTTCATGGAGTAGGGTGTGAGGTTTGCTTTGGTGATATCATTGTAGATTTTGATTATATATCTAAAGACTTTGTCTATAAAGGCTTTGATATATGGAAATTGCATAGATTTATCTTATCTAATAAAGATAAATATATAGACTTGAGAGATAAAGCTGTTTTTTTAGAAACCCTTAATCTGTTAGAAAAAGAGAAAATAATTAGCCCTAGTGATCCGTCAAATGTACATGCTTATGATTATGAACTATTGCTAAAGTAATAGTGGGCTACCCGCGATACTTAGGCCTTAGTGTCCCCTAAGACCTAACATTAGTCAAACGTCCGCTTTTTTAGTTCGTTTAGTCTAGTAACAAGCCAAAGCCCCCAACTTAGCAATAGATTGGGCGCTTTGGCTTGTTGTTATTTAGTATAAGCTTGCTTGGTTTTATAATCTTTAAGCCGTTGTTGGTGTTGTTTTCACCAACAACCGAGGATAGGCTAAGTCAGTAGTTAATAGTAAAAGAGAAGCCCTCAATCTGGCAGCAGATTGGGGGCTTTTTTATTGGAGCAGGGCTTGCATCTGATGTTTGGTCAGGTAGGCATCCATCAAGGAATACACACATTTTCGATCTTCTTCGGATAGTTGCTCAATGGCCTGTAAGCGTTTGACGGTCTTATTATCAAAGGCCACATTCACCCCTTCAACCAGTTTACGGCCAGCGCCTTTTTACAGACGATGGATTACCGCTACAACATCCGGGGCTGGCTGTCGGCCATCAACGATGCCGCCTTGAGTACCGCTGCCACCGACAACGATCTGTTTGGCCTGGAGCTGCACTACGACAAGGATCTGACCGGCACCAATCTACCCACGAATCAGCGGCAGTTCAATGGCAATATTGCCGTGCAACAATGGAAAAGCCGGGTGGATGCCACCCCAGTCACTCGGGGCTATGCCTACAGCTATGATCCGGCCAACCGCCTCACCTCAGCCCTCTATACCACCAATGCCCCCCTGACCAGCGGCCGACCCGAGTTGACCGAGAACTTTTCGGTGGGCACCATCACCTACGATCTCAACGGCA
>JAZKGK010000126.1:0-47815 GCA_040385915.1 Bacteroidota bacterium | reverse complement strand
ATCTTTATTTCTTCGGTTCCGGCCAGGTCGGCAATGGTGCGGGATACTTTCAGGATACGGTCGTAGGCGCGAGCGGAAAGTCCTAGCCGTTCCATCGCTGTTTTCAGCAGTTTCTTTCCGGCTTCGCTAATCAGGCAAATTTCTTTGACCATTTGCGGAGGCATCATAGCATTGGAGTATATATCCGTATGCTGCTTAAATCGCTCCGTCTGGATTTCCCGTGCCTTTTCGACCCGTGCCCGAATATTGGCACTCGTCTCCGTGCGTTGGTTAGCAGTCATCTGGTCAAAGGATACTGGTGTTACTTCTACGTGCAGGTCAATCCGGTCGAGCAGGGGGCCGCTTATTTTGTTGAGGTAGCGTTGCACTACGCCGGGGCCACATACACATTCTTTGTCTGGATGATTATAATAGCCACAGGGACACGGGTTCATACTGGCAATCAACATAAAGTTAGCCGGAAACTCCACCGACATTTTGGCCCGGGAAATGGTGACTTTGCGGTCTTCTAGCGGTTGTCTCATTACTTCTAAGGCTGAGCGCTTAAACTCCGGCAACTCGTCGAGAAACAGCACGCCGTTGTGTGCCAGGGAAATTTCACCGGGTTGTGGAATGCCACCACCGCCCACTAATGCCGCATCGCTGATGGTGTGATGAGGTGCCCGGTATGGACGAGTAGCAATCAGTGCCGAGCTTCGTCCCAACTTGCCAGCTACCGAATGGATCTTGGTCGTTTCCAGGGCTTCGTGCAGAGAGAGGCGGAAGAATGGAAGGCAAGCGTTTGGCTAGCATCGTTTTTCCTGCTCCCGGTGGCCCAATCATAATGGCGTTGTGGCCACCAGCCGCGGCTATTTCCAAGGCTCGTTTGATGTTTTCCTGCCCTTGTACGTTAGAGAAATCAGCTTCATATTCGTTTTGCTGGTGCAGAAATATCTCCCTGGTATCACTGACCAAGGGCTCAATGTGGCGTTTTCCTTCAAAAAACTCGATTGCCTGCTGTATATCATCTACCGCTATCACGTCGAGATTATTCACAATGGCCGCTTCCGGGGCATTTTCAGTGGGCAACACAAAGCCTTTAAAGCCCAGTCGGCGGGCCTCAATGGCAATAGGAAGCACGCCTTTAATCGGACGTAGCTTGCCATCGAGCGATAGCTCACCCATGATGACGTACCGATCCAGGTCTTTGGCGGAAATTTGTTCGGAGGCGTGAAGAATGCAGAGCGCAATGGGCAAATCGTAAGCGGAGCCTTCTTTGCGAATGTCGGCGGGTGCGAGGTTGACCACTACCTTGCGGCGCGTCAGGGTGTATCCAAAGTGCTTCACGGACGATTCTACCCGCTGTATACTTTCCTTTACGGCATTATCAGGCAGCCCCACCATAAACTGTCCCGTTCCCTGAATAACATTCACCTCGACGGTGACCATAATAGCATTGACTCCGTATACGGCACTGCCGAAGGTTTTGGCAAGCATCTGAAAAGGTTTAAGACATTGAAGAATGGCTAAATTTAGAGAATTTTTATGGCTTCTAAACTCAAACCATCTTTTCAATTAAGAGGATAAGGATGTGAATGACTTTGATATGAATTTCCTGTATACGATCAGCATAGCCAAAATGCGGAACCCGGATTTCTACATCAGCTTTACCGACCAGTTTCCCACCGTCTTTGCCGGTCAGCAATACGACTTTCATCTGCCTTTGCCGAGCGGCTTCTACCGCCCGGATGATGTTGGCTGAATTACCGCTGGTACTCAATCCCAATAACACGTCGCCTGGTTGGCCTAAGCCTTCGACAAAGCGCGAAAAAACGGATTCGAACCCATAATCGTTGCTCACGCAGCTCATGTGGCTGGGGTCAGAAATGGAGATGGCGGGTAAAGCGCGTCGGTCATCACGGTAGCGCCCCGAAAGCTCTTCGGCAAAGTGCATGGCATCGCAGTGAGAACCGCCATTGCCGCAGGAAATAATTTTATGATTGTTGCGAATGGCTTCCGACATCAAAGCGGCAGCCTGTTCTATACAGCTAATTTGCTGGGGGTCGGACAGGAAATTATTAAGTACTTGAGCGGCTTCCCGAAGTTCATTTTCTGCTATTTGTTGAAAATCCATATTCCTTGGCTATAAAAGCCGCTAGTTATCGGTTTTCGGTCGATTTGCCAAATCACCCTTCCCTAAACCTAGTCGGTTGAGCCAGGAAGGCTTGTTGGGGGGCGAACCTTCCTGAAACGCTTCTCCAGTTGGGGAATTGAGTTTTTCGTAGAGGCGGGCTTTTAAATCGGTGTTTTCCTTGCTTAATTGGGTGAGCTTTTTGCCAAGCGAACGCGTTTCCACATAGTCGCCTATCACGCCTATGGTTAGTAAAGACAGCAATAGCAAGGCAATAGTCATCCAGAATACGGACTTTCCCTCCTCTCCAAACATTTCTGTCAGGCTGACCTTGAAAAAAAGAATGCCTATAATCACTAAGGCCGCCACTGCGTAGGTGAAGTAAAAAAGTTTCTTCAAGGTATTCATGACGTTTATGATTTAGTGGTGAGCTTAAAGCTCAAGGCTACTTACGTTTTTTCTTCTTTCAGGTTCGACGACCATTCCTGCCTATTACTATTCAACATCAAAAGGTTTGCTGCCTTGGAGCTATATTCATGCGAAAGGCTATCGAAGTATAGGAAATATTTTTATCCAAAGTATTCGTACTGTTCAATTGGCGGAAAACCTGCTTAAAGTCTAAGAAGACATTTTGCTTCACTTGCAGAGATGCAGTCAGGTCTACCATGAATTGATAATTTGCATTTCCCTGGCCAATTTTATTACCATATTCCTGCACATGGGTAGTATAAGGAAGCAATATATTTCCTCCCCAGTTTTGAGAAGTATTCGGGTCAGTACCATATTCCGCGTACATCCCTGTTGCTGTCAACTGAAGCCTAGACAAGGGCTGATAGCGCACAATACCGATAACTTCTTTAAAGTTAGCACCCAAGGGATGCGCCAACGATTGGCTATAGTGTGTATAATTAGTATATTGAGAGAGATGGGTGTACGTATAAGGCCGGGCGATGTTAAATTCCGCCTGCATATCCAGGTTGGCAATACCTGCTATATCCACGTATTTCAGACCGATTTGAGCAGCATATTTATTCGCCCACCAACCATTACCCGCTGTTACGTTCTTCAAGAAAAACTCGTCCAAAATAAATTGGCCATATAGCGAAAAATGGCGAAGAAAATTCCACTTAAAGTCAGCACCTAGCAAAGCATTTCCCGAACTACCACTTTGTTGTTCAAGCGACCGATAAAAAATGATCGGATTGGCATAATTAAGATCGTAGCCACCGCTATCACTCCCATACACCACCGATTCAAAGAGGCCCAGATTTAAGTTAGGTCTCACATTGATGCTGAGGTGATGGAAGGCCAGGTACTTTTTGGGAATGGCCTGGTTGGCTGTAGCAGCAAAGTTTCCATTCATCTGCGTGAGTAACCAAGTATATTGAAGCTTCCAAACCCGCACCTGGGTTTTCAAGAACAAATAACTGTTGCTGTAATCCGACAAAATCATGGATCGGTAGCCAGTGCCGATAAAATTTTTATCGTGCCCAAACTGCATGTGTACATTCTTAAGCGGTGTAAAAGTGAGGTATCCCCTGGCAGTAATAAAATCGACGCCTCCCTTAGTACTGCTATAATGCTTCCAAAAACCTTCGTTTGGTACGGCATTAAAGAAAAGGACACGCTCGCGCACATAGCTAGGAAAAACCGCTTGGTTATCGGCCAGGAAGGTGTAAAAACCGAGTTTTTTGCTAATCATCCCTCGTACTTCTGCTCCTCTGGTATTGATATAAGTACGAGTACCCGTACCGCTTTCCGTGCCGACACCCAAATATAGCACAGGACTGACGTGTACCTCAAAATCATCTTGACGGTGTTGAAACAGATCAGATTTTTTCTGGTAAAAATGTTTAAAAACAGGCCTACGACTGTCATTCTGAGCACTATCCGACCATTCCCAGCTATCATTACGGAGGTAGTTGAGGTTGAAATGATCCCGTTGGGAAAGGAAATTGTGGTGCGAGCCTACACTATCGGTTAATTGCACAATACTTTGGCGTAAGTAGGGTTTCACCTGAGAGTGCATGCCTTCGGCAAATTTGCCATACTTGATTTCGTAGCGTTCCACCAATGAATAGTAATCTGGATTGAGCGGAGCATATACACTTTGGGCTACAGCAGATAGGCTAAAAAACAAACACAAAAGAAAGACGTAGGCGGTTATTTTATTTTGCATAGATATATGAGGCATTGTTCACAAAAGTCACATAGAAAACATCTGCAAGATAGGTTTATGTGCGGATGCGTGAATGGGTATACTAGCAATTTTAATAATTTTGTTGGCATTACTCAAAAGTAAATTACGAGATTTTCATTCAGGGAGTTTTCTATTTACATCTTTGCTAATCTATTCATCTGCCCATCAGTAATAAAGATATGTTCGTATTTACCCAACAGCCTTCTATTGCCAATCATTTCCTTGCAGAGTTGCGCCATGCTCAAACGCAAAAGGACAGTATGCGCTTCCGTCGGAATTTAGAGCGATTAGGAGAGCTAATGGCTTATGAGATTTCTAAAACATTGGCTTACCAGCCCAGACAAGTACAAACGCCACTGGGTTTGTGTGATACCCATTTATTGGTAGAACCACCGGTGCTGGCTACTATTTTGCGGGCAGGATTACCATTGTACCAAGGCTTCCTGAATTTTTTCGACAATGCCGAAAGTGCCTTTATTGGCGCGTACCGGGGCCATGCCCTAGCTGACGAGTCTTTTGAAATCCAGTTAGAGTATATGGCTTCGCCTGACCTAAGTGGCAAAACACTCATTCTGATCGATCCTATGTTGGCTACTGGCAAGTCGGTGGTGAAAACGTACCAGGCGTTGTTACGTTATGGAACGCCTGCCCAAACGCATTTGGTAGCAGCCATCGGAAGCCGGGAAGGCGTAAAGTTTTTACAACACCAACTGCCCGACTGCCAATTATGGTTAGGCGATTTGGATGACAAGCTAAATGACAAATTTTATATCGTTCCAGGACTGGGTGATGCCGGAGATCTTTCATTCGGAAATAAATTGTAAACATTCAACCCTCTATCTTACGTTTATATACAGTAGTAAAGTAGTTAGGAATGAGGTTTTCAATCAATCCTAAAAAGTCATTCTGCTTTACAACTCCATACAATAACTCATTAACTTATGTTTGCACTTGCCGGTAAGTACTTTACGATTTTTTTCTTCAGCATGCTTAAGTTCGTTGGTGGGCCTATTATGGGTACGACCTTTGGCTTTTCCTGGACACTTACCGCATTCATTACCATTCTGGGCATGATGACTAGCGTAACATTTTTTTCCTTAGTCGGTAAACCAGCCAAAGAATGGATCAATAAGCGCTTTTTTAGTAAAAAACGCCTTTTCTCGGCTAATAATCGTCGTACCGTTAATATATGGCGCAAATATGGCCTTACGGGCGTTGCTTTTCTGACGCCCATTTTGCTTACACCCATTGGAGGTACCATTGTAGCTGTTTCCTTTGGCGAATCGAAAGGCAAAATATTTATTTACATGCTCGTTAGTGCCGTTTTTTGGGGAGTAATCCTGTCAGTAGTTATTCAACGTTTTGGTCAACTTCTCCATCTGGTGTGAGATAGGTAGAGCAAAATAAAATCTTAGCGCATTGTTTACTTCGCCCTTATTTGTTTATTAAGTTTTGTCTGCATCATACATGCTACAGTTTTCGTTCAAAAAAATCTTGCCCTGTAGGCACTATTAACTTAATATCACAGTTAAATACAAAATGGATAATACTGTTGCTGGCAGGTAAACTAATTTTATGATTGGTTAATTTAATAGTAAGTGCTGTACACTGGCATCTTACTTGTACGCTTTCATAAATTATTATTGACTATTAAGATTACTCAAATGCCTTATATACCCCTTACACTGGAAGAGTTGTACCAAGAGTACACCCAGACCCGAAAAATTGAACTTACGTTTGAACAATTCATTGCCTTAGCCACTTTTTTTCCTGCCTTGTTAGTATTATCCACTGATGGTGAAGTGGACGATGTAGAGTGGAATTATGTGGACAATCTGACCAATAGCATGTGCGATGCTTTCAAAAAAGATGGATTAAGTCTTCAGGAAATCAAAGACCTGAAAAGGCTTTTCCAACGGGAAGTGCACTATTTGCAGGAAAACTTTGATACTTGGGAACGAAAATTCACCAAATCCTTAAAAATTTACCTGGCTCAACACACCGATTGCAGAGATTCAGTTTTGGATAATATCTATCACTCGGCAGCCGTGTCGGAAGGCATCTGCGAAAAAGAGAAGGTGATGATAGAATACTTGTTGAAGGAATTAGGCATGGCTTAAGATTAAAGATAGCCTCCACCGCCGTCCTAATAATAATTGCTTCTTCTTATTGGCTTTATAACCATTTCATTGTCAGCTCCATCATCTTCTTTACCCTGTCAGTATAGGGCGGATACAGTACTTTGGCAGAAGTAAATCCTACCCTTTGCCGCATCACAGCTTTTTCGTGCGAAAAAGCTAAAAAGCCATAATGGCCGTGCGAACTACCCAAACCACTAGTATTAGTACCACCAAAAGGCAAGTGTGGGTTAGCCAGATGAATGACGCAATCATTGATACAGAATCCGCCCGAAGAAGTACTTTCCAATACCTGCTTAGCATGCTCCTGCTGCTGACTGAAGAAATAAATCGCCAGCGGTTTCGCACGCTTATTGACATATTGAATTGCTTCCTCCAGCTTTCCAAAAGGCATCATAGGTAGAATGGGGCCAAAAATCTCTTGCTGCATCACTTCCATTTCGTCTGTTACCTCCGTCAATATAGTAGGAGCAAGATAGAGCTGCTCTTCCGAGGACTGCCCACCAGTAACCACTTTCGCCCCTTTCATTACGGCGCTCTTAATTAAATGCAGCAGCCGCTGGTGATGATGGCTGTTTACAATACGGGCATAAGCGGGCGAAGTAGCAACATCTGAGCCATGATACTTTTGAATAGTTTGCTTTATGGCTGTCAACAAGGCTTGCTGTACGCTATGTTGCACCAACAGATAATCAGGTGCCACGCAGGTTTGTCCAGCATTTAACCATTTTCCCCACACCAATTTTTCTGCTGCATCTTTCAAATTGGCCGTTTCGTCTATGATGGCTGGCGACTTCCCTCCCAACTCCAAAGTAACAGACGTGAGGTGTTCGGCAGCCGCTTTCATCACTACTTTACCTATCGCTTGGCTACCCGTGAAAAAAATGTGGTTGAAAGGAAGTTTCAGTAAGGTTTCGGCTACCTGAGAATTGCCTTCAAAAACGGCTACTTCATTCTCGGGAAATAATTCTGACAGCATGCGGTGCAGTAAATGTGCGGTATTCGGAGTCATTTCCGAGGGTTTGACCATAGCCGTACAACCAGCAGCAATGGCGGATACCAGCGGCGATACGACCAAATAAAAAGGATAATTCCAGGGAGCTATGATAAGACTTACCCCTTTTGGCTCATACATCACTTGCGACCTCGTTCCTAGTAAAGCCAGCGGAGTGGCTACTTTTTTAGGTTTCATCCAGCTATCCAGGTGCTTCAGTGCAAATTCAATTTCCTTCTTTGTACTATAAATCTCTGTGGCATCTACTTCTACAGCCGATTTTTTGAAGTCCTGATAGAGAGCCTCATGAATATCTCGCTGGTGCGCTAACATCCAATATTTTACAGACTGTAGTTTACGGCGGCGGGTAGTAGCATCGGTCTTACGCAAGCATAATTGGTTAGCCTGTTGCAGAGTAAAAACCCGGGTAATTTCTAGGGTTTGCTTATCCAGATCGGAAGGTATTTCCTGGGTTATAAATGCAGTGCTCATCCCTGTTGGTTGGTTGGATTATAAAATGTAGCACAAAGTTTCCTAAAGTGCAACGTTTTTTTTGTTTATCCACCACTGAACAATGCCCACCACTAGTGCATACAAAAGCCAGAGCAAGACCACACGGACAGAGGCAAACGCTGGAAACCAGGAATAATATTTTTCTTGCGCAGTACCAATATCTGGAATAGTCCCTTCTAATCGCATCACAGGAATGGATAGAATCAAAGCAAGTAGTACCTCTTTCTTAGCAGATTCTTTGGCTGATAATAAGATCAGCGTCATAATGAAGGGGAAACCCAGAAATACAATACGTGTAAAATCTCCCCCTGCCAACAAGCCTAAACCAAAATAGGTGAGTGAAAAGAGTAAGAGCAACTGAAGGAAAGGATTGATTTTAAAGGGGGAAAGTAAAAAACTACAACCTCTTTTGGAAAAAGGGGGAAAGCAAAAGAGTTGCTATACACTTGATAAAACAAGGTAAAGCAACTCTTTTGTAAAAGCAATTAGTGTAGACTAGTGCTTAACAGAATCTTTAATAGCCTCAGCGGTGTTATCAACAGAATCTTTAGCAGCAGCAGCAGTAGAATCGATAGCGTCAGTAGCAACGTCAGCAGTAGAATCAACAGCAGTTACAGTAGAATCAGCAGCAGCTTCAGTCTTAGTTTCGCCACCGCAAGAAGACATAGAAAGAGTTCCAAGAACGATCAGGCCAACATACAATACATTTTTCATTATTTTCGCGTGTTTTGGGTTAAATTCACCTTTTATACAAGTAAGCCGATTAGGTAACCCAAGGCAAAAAAAAATATAAACATTTTTTTTGCCTTGGTAATTTACCAGCGAAACCAACCCGCTTACACCGTTTCATTTAAAGAGTTTAAAAGCAAACAGGGATAAAACAAAAGAGTTGCTTTTATCTGAGATAAAAGCAACTCTTTTGTTTTATAATAAATACTTAGAGGAAAGACCTCTCGAAATCAATTACATTTTAACAGAATCAGCAGGAGCAGATACGCTATCAACAGCAGGAGCAGCTACGGTGTCAGGTGCAACAACCGGCTCGTCAACAGGAGCAATAACAGCTGTATCAGAAGTTGTCTCAGCAGTTTTTTCGCCACCGCAAGAAGACATAGAAAGAGTTCCAAGAACGATCAGGCCAACATACAATACGTTTTTCATTATTTTCGCGTGTTTTGGGTTAAAAATTCGCTATTTATACCCAAACCCAACTAAGGTAACCCAAGGCAAATAATTTTTTTTTGAGCGATTAATCAGGGTTACCAAGTCACGATTTCTGTATTAAGGCCAACAATAAATGGGTAAGACTTTTTACCAGAACGAGGAAGAACTATTGGCCGCGATGCGGCAACAGGATTCTATAGCCCTCAACATTATTTATAAAACTTATTTTCCGATGATTCTGCATTTTGTCTCGAATAATAACGGAACAGAGCAGGAAGCGAAAGATATTTATCAGGAAGGAATCATCGTTTTGTACGAAAATGTACAGCAATCTACATTTGTTTTGTCGTGCAAAATTAAAACCTATCTTTATTCCGTCTGTCGTCGGCTTTGGCTCAAACGTATTGCAGAAAAAGGTAAATACCTGGGACGAATAGAGGATTTCGAAAATTTTATTGCCTTAGAAGATGACCAGGCAGAGATGGACGAAAAGGAAACGCAGTATAAGGTTATGCGCCAAGCCTTAGATCAGTTGGGTGAACCCTGCCGCACCATTATGGAAGACTTTTTCGTTCATAATTTGTCGATGCAGCAGATAACTGATAAAATGGGATATACGAATGCCGATAATGCCAAAAACCAGAAATACAAGTGCTTAATGCGGTTAAAGAAACTGTTTTTTAATAGCTACCGCGATGAATAAGCGACACAAATAAATAAATTAGATGACTATATAAAAGAGCAAGGAGGGATGTGATATGCTATTGAAAAATGATTACGAAAAAGTAGAAGATTACCTAAACGGCCAACTACACGGTGAGCAGCTAGCACAGTTTGAGCAGCGTTTGCAGCAGGAGCCTCGCTTAGCAGAAGAACTGAAGGAACAGCAATTATTGAAAAAAAGCTTTCTTTTATATGGTCAACGCAACCAATTCAAACAGAAGTTGGAAGCGATTCACCAGGAAATGGAAACCGAAAATACCCGTATCAAAACGTCCGTTTTCAATCGGTATGCCATCCAGGCATTCTGGAAACAGCACTTGCCTACCATGGCAGTAGCTGCATCAGTAGCCATCATTACAGTACTTAGCAGCTTTTTGGTGTTAGACTATGTTCGTTCGCTGGAAAGCAAGCAGGCTACCTATTATCGCGCATTGAAAAGAGAGGTAGATAATATTAAAAAGACCCAACGCAGCATCTCTAGCCGATCAGGTATAACGCCTGCACCCGAAGTAAGGGCTGTTCGCTATACGGCTACAGGCTTTGTGGTATCGGCAAATGGTTACCTGGTAACGGACTACCACGTAATTGAAGGCGCTGATTCACTGTTTATTGAATCCAGATTGGAGTCTTCCAGAACATCTCGCCCCGATAAGGTGCAACGCTATAAAGTAAAAGAGGTATACAGCGATCCAGCCAGCGATTTGGCTATCCTGAAAATTGTTGATACGTCCTTTGTTCCTTTTACCCAGTTGCCTTATTCCTTCAAAGCAATCGAATCTGATTTGGGTGAATCCGTCTATACCTTGGCTTTCCCACGGGAGGATATGGTGTATGGCGAAGGCTCTATCAGCTCACAAACAGGCTTTGAAGGCGATACCACGGCTTACCAGATTTCGATCCCCGTAAACCCAGGGAATAGTGGAGGTCCCTTACTCGACGACAAAGGGCACCTGATTGGTATTATCAAAGGGAAGAGTATGGCTGAAGACGGTGCTGCTTTTGCTGTAAAAAGCAAGCATTTACTCAAACTCATCCGTTCTATTCCCCGCGACTCTTTGCCAGAACCGCTTATATTGCCCATGGCCAATCGGATGAAAAAACTAAAAAGGCCTGAGCAAATTAAGCAGATTCAAGGCCTGGTTTTCAATGTAAAGGTCTATCATTGATAGTGTTGTAAAGAATTATACACTAAAAGAGTAAAGGCCGGATGCTGGGATTATATCTCCTTCGCATCCGGCCTTTATTCTTTGTTTACGCGCTATACCTTTATCTTCTTCAAATTCTCAAAGCTCATCTTGATTGATTCCAAAGGCGGGCGGTTGCATTTATCTTGCTCTACGAAGAAATGTTTCAAGCCTGCCGTTTTTTGCGCATCAAAAATCCGTTGGAAGTCGATAGAGCCGGTGCCTACTTCAGCAAAGGAACGTTCGGCACTTTTCTCCATGTCCTTGACGTGCCACATGGGGAAGCGGCCAGGATTCTCCTGAAAAAGTTTTACCGGATCTTTACCAGCAAAAGTAATCCAGTACAGATCGAGCTCCATTTGTACCAACTTCGCGTCGGTATTCTTCAGTAGCAAATCATAAGGCGTCTTACCCTCCAGCGTCACAAATTCGAAATCGTGGTTATGGTAGCAAAACTGGATTCCATTCTTTTTGCATACCTCCGCCGATTTGTTAAACAAGTCGGCGTGCCGTTTATAATCATCAAGCGTGGTTCTTTCCTGTGGCGCCAGGTAAGCACAAACCATATATTGTTGGCCAATTTCAGCCGCATCATCTACTGCCCTACTCCAGTCATTGGTTAGTGTTCCTTTGGAATCAGGATTGGTATTTCCAGTACCATAGTGGCCACTTGGCACCGACAAACCCAAGCTTTGCAACAATGATTTAAACTCTTTGGGACTTTTGCCGAAAAACTTTCCATCAGTATAACCGAAGAGCTCAACTTCTTTATAGCCAATCGCGGCCACTTTTTTTAGGGTTCCATCCAGATCTGTCGGGATTTCATTTCGAAGCGTATACAATTGAACCCCCACATTTTTTTGGGGTTTGCCAAAAGCCTCAAAATTAGTTAGTACAGTACCTGCCACAGCCAGAGTACTCATTTTTAGAAAATCTTGGCGGGATATTTTTTTGGAGGATGCCATCTCAAATAGACGTTTAGTAAGTTGAAGGAATACGGTACCAATTTCAACTTATTTAATCAATTTCAAAAATGCATTTCCATTGACAAATTGGGCTAAGTTTTTTCTTGGTCGCAGTTACTACCAAAACCCAACAAGCATAAAATAACCGCCACCCCTTTCAACAAAAGAGACGGCGGTTTGGAAAATTTAATCGGAGCTAAGGGCTTGTTACGCAACAAAGTGTACAATTTAGCCTGGTTATTTTCTTTCTTTTACAAGGCGTAACATCCTTCAATAGCAAGCCCTTAGTTCGCAACCACCGTACCTTGTAAGGTCAGCGTGTGCGTGTTTTCATCGGCGTTAGTCGTAACTGTCACCGTTTTGCTGAAGGTTCCCACATTCGCTGCATTAAAAGTAGCGGTAATCTTTGATGACTTGCCGGGCTGAATTGGCTCCTTATCATAAGCCGTGGCTGTACATCCACAAGACCCTTGTACTTTAGTCAAAACGATAGGCTTTTTGCTTACGTTCGTAAATTCAAATTCAACCGTTGCAGGCACCGACTGCTTAATGTCACCAAACAGGTGGGTAGTTTCTTTCCATGTGATGACACTGTTTGTAACCACAACCTTCTCAGTAACACTAGAGCTTAGCATAGCGAGGTTTTGTGCAAATGCGCCATAATTCATCCCCAGTAGGGCAGTAAATAATAATGCTTTTTTCATCTGTTTAATTGATTAAAGTAAAAAATGTTTAACATGCCGGACATCCGGATTATCCTGGCAGCAAGACAAAGGTAACGCGTGCAAGAGCTTCGTTTTGTCAATGACTTGTAAAGGTTTGTTAATGAAAAGTTAATGTTTACAAGCCCTCATTCTTCTGAAGAATTTATTCCTCTACCTTCGTAGAATGAAAACAAGCTCCATTAGATGGGTAGTTGCTTTAGGGGTGGTGTCGATCATTGGCATCATGACTATCCAGATATACTGGGTGCAAAAAGCCTTTGACAATGCGGATCGACAGCTTAGCCAAACACTTTTTATTGCCTTGAAAAATGTAGCGACTAAAATGGCTACCTATAACCAGGTTGAATTGCCCGACCAAAGTCCTGTTAGTCAGCTTTCTTCTAATTATTACGTTGTCAACGTCAATGATGTGATTGATGCCAATGTGCTCGAACACTACCTAAAAAACGAGTTTGGCCGAATGAATATCCATGTCGATTATGAATATGCCATTTATGACTGCGCCAGTGACCGAATGATGTATGGCAACTACATAAGTACTTTGGAACAACAAAAGCCGATTCAAAAAACTAACCTGCCTAAGTGGAATCAGTATACCTATTACTTTGGCCTTTATTTGCCTAATAAAACCAATTATCTCGTTAGCAAACTGGAAATCTGGCTGCTGTCATCCGTTATTTTACTGGTTGTGATTCTTTTCTTTGGCTATGCCTTGTTTGTTATCCTGCGGCAAAAGCAGTTGTCCGAAATTCAGAAGGATTTTATCAATAATATGACCCACGAGTTCAAAACGCCCATTTCTACCATTGCTATTTCAGCCGAAGTCATCGCCCAGCCAGATAGTTGGCAAAACCCTCAAAGACTTAGTAATTATGCCGCTATTATCCGGGAAGAAAATAGCCGGCTGAATAAGCAAGTGGAAAAAGTGCTGCAAATGGCGAAAATAGAGAAAGATGAATTCCGCTTGCAGCGCGAAGACATAGACTTACACGAACTCATTCGGCAGGTAATACGCAACTACGACCTGCCTGGCAAAAACAACCAAGGTAGCATTGAAACCCATCTGGAAGCCACCCACTACTGGATTTGTGCCGATCAGCTTCACCTGACCAATATTCTGTTTAACCTGCTCGATAATGCAGTAAAGTATGCCGAAAAGATACCAGTAGTTCATTTTTCTACCCGCAATCAAACTGGCTACCTGCTACTCTCCATCGCTGACAATGGCATCGGTATCTGTCGGGTGCACCAGAAGCGGGTATTTGATAAATTCTTTCGCGTGCCCAATGGTGATGTTCATAATGTAAAAGGCTTTGGCCTGGGATTATATTATGTTCGCAACATTGTGGTAGCCCACAAGTGGAAAGTTGCGCTGGAGAGTGAACCCAATCAAGGAAGCACCTTTACGCTTCGCATTCCACTCAAACCTACTACTACGTATGGAAAAAAGTAAGCCTCATATTTTGTACGTAGAAGATGACATCAACCTGAGCTTCGTAACCCGCGATAACCTGGAAATGTATGGCTATATCATTACTTGTTGCACTGATGGCGCTTCGGCACTAGCCACTTTCAGCCAGGCTCCCCACGAACACCCTGGCTTCGACCTTTGCATCCTTGATGTGATGCTTCCCAAGATGGATGGCTTTACAGTCGCTCGACACATGAGGGAACAAAATCCGCACATTCCCATCCTTTTTCTTAGTGCGAAGTCGATGAAGGAAGACCGCATTACTGGCCTGAGAGCTGGTGCTGACGACTATATTACCAAGCCCTTCAGCATCGAGGAATTGGTTTTGCGAATCGAAGTTTTTTTGAAAAGAAGTCAGATTAGCCACCAACCTAGCCCGAGTATATTTCAATTGGGTCGCTATCAATTTCAATTTGACAACCTTCAATTGAACTGCCCCGAGGAAAAATTCAACCTAACGCTCAAAGAAGGACAACTCCTGCGCTTGTTTTGCCTCCGCACCAATCAACTACTGAAGCGGGAAGAAATCCTGAACACGCTTTGGGGAAACGACGACTATTTCATGGGTCGCAGTCTGGATGTATTCATCTCCCGCCTGCGCAAATACCTGCGACACGACACAGCCCTCTCCCTCGAAAATGTCCACCGCGTTGGCTTTGTTATGCGGATAAAGTAAGTGCGTAGTTGATTTGGATGTGTTCGGCGTATGTGCGTAAATTGGGTAAATTTTGATATCCTATGCAATACGATGTACTCATCATTGGAGGCGGCATTGTAGGCCTGGCCAGCGCCTTGCGCCTCAAAGAAGCCCAACCTGACCTAAAAGTAGCTTTACTGGAAAAAGAAACCCAGTTGGCAAGCCATCAAACCGGCAACAACAGTGGGGTAATTCACTCCGGTATCTACTACAAGCCGGGTAGCCTAAAAGCCACCAATTGCATCAACGGTTATAACCAATTACTGGAATTTTGTGACCGCCAAGGCGTACCTTATGACCTCTGCGGTAAAGTTATTGTAGCTACCAGTAAGGAAGAATTACCGGCGTTGGAAAATATTTACAACCGTGGAATTGAGAATGGCTTGAGCAAAATCAAGAAAATAACCGCTGGCGAATTGAAGGAATATGAGCCACACGTCAACGGTATTGCCGGGGTGCATGTACCTTATACGGGCATCATCGACTATACTGAAGTGTCGCTCAAATACGCCGAGCTAATCCGAAAATTAGGCGGCGAAATATTGATGGGTGAAAGGGTTATCGACATCCGGAATGTCGGCGACTACTCAGAAGTAATTACTGCCAAATCTACTTTCCACACCCGACTTATTATCAACTGCGCGGGGCTGTTCTCCGACAAGATTGCTGCCCTCACCCGCCCTAAAGTAGACTTCCGTATCATTCCATTTCGGGGAGAATATTATGAGTTAGTACCCGAAAAACAGCACCTGGTAAAGACGCTAATTTACCCGGTGCCTGATCCTAACTTCCCCTTCCTGGGCGTCCATTTCACTCGAATGATGAAGGGTGGTGTGGAAGCCGGACCAAATGCTGTTTTTGCATTTAAACGAGAAGGCTACAAGCGAACTGACTTCAAGTTGGGTGATGTAGCAGAGTCGCTGGCCTGGCCGGGTTTCCGTAAAGTAATGATGAAATATTGGCAAACAGGCTTAGGCGAATACTACCGTTCATTCTCCAAAGCTGCATTCACTAAGGCCCTACAAAAATTAATTCCTGAAGTTCGCGAACAAGACTTGATCCCTGGGGGCGCAGGTGTAAGAGCGCAAGCCTGTGACCGCACCGGCGGCCTGCTCGACGACTTCATGATACTGGAAGATAAGTATGTCATCAATGTAGGCAATGCCCCTTCGCCTGCGGCTACCTCTTCCTTGTCTATTGGCAAAACCGTGGCTAACCTTGCCCTGGAACGATTCAAAATACAAGTGCTCTAATCACCCCAACCATCCTCTTTTCTCATCCCCGCCAAGTTTTAAAAATTTGGCGGGGATTTTATTTATACCCATTTCCACCCGCAAACCAAGTAGTTAAAACTTTGCTAAAACTTTTAGTTATCCACAGAAACAGTCATACAATGTGCATTATATTACACATTAAATCCGTTTTATTTCCTAAACAAAGAACGGATCGATAAAAAACACAAAATGTGCAAGATAATGCACACATTTTTATTTAGCTTTACAAGGTCAAATTCGATGAATAATCTACTAGAAAACCTCGGCAAACAGATCCGTGATCGGCGAAATTTCCTCCACATTACTCAGGGAGACCTAGCAGAGATTGCTGGAGTATCCCTTCGTAGTCTCATTGCTATTGAACAGGGCAAAGGCAATCCTAGCCTTAGCCAATTAATGAAGATCCTGGATGTATTGGGTCTGAAAGTAGAGATTTCAAATAAGAATTAATGCCCACATAAGAAAGAAATTTGATTGCAGTGATCATCCTTTTGAAGGCATTTCACCAATGGATGAACCGGCAAAAGACAAGCATTAGCATAGCACTTCACATTAGAATATGGAACAAAAAGCCAACGTTTACCAGAACGGGGAGTTAGCTGGCATACTTACTAAGCAGCAAGGAAAGTATACTTTTGCCTACGTCGAAGACTATTTCATAAGCCGAACCAAACCGGCCATTAGCCTATCTTTCCCCAAGTCCCAACGCACGTACGAATCCAATACCCTTTTTGCATTTTTCTACGGCTTGCTATCCGAAGGAACGAATAAAGAGATCCAATGTAAAACCCTGCGAATTGATGAAAAGGACGACTTTACCCGTCTCATTAAAACAGCGCATACCGAAACAATTGGAGCTATTACAGTCCGGGAAATAGATTAGTTAGTGTGCGAAAGATGGCTGAATCCTGATTACTAAAATATGAGAACGAGTTACTGTCCGGGTTGCCTGAAAGAAGGCCAACCTGTGTATTGCAAAAAGTGTTTACAAAGCGTATTCGGAGGCCGCAAGGTGAGTCCAATACTCCCTTTTTCGCGCCCCGAATACAACCTCAAAATGTCACAGGCTACCCGTATTTCTATCTCGGGTGTGCAAACCAAACACACGTTGAAACTGGTAGATGACTCGCTAGAGTTGACGGAAGAAGGTGGCACCTACATTCTGAAGCCAGTTCCGTATGGTCCCTTCCGCAACCTGGAAGAAGCGCCTGCCAATGAGCATTTCTCTATGCAACTCGCCCGTCAGGTTTTTGCGCTGCCCACAGCAGACAACGTGATGATGCGCTTTCAGGATGGCAGCTACGCTTACCTGACCAAGCGCTTCGACCTGCTTCCCGACGGCACTAAACTTTTGCAGGAAGATATGGCACAGGTAGCTCAGAAAACGGAAGAAAAAGATGGCAAGGATTACAAATACCAGTATAGCTATGAAGGCATTGCCGAACATCTACAGATACATTTGAGCACGTATCGGGTAGAGGTAGAAAATTTTTTTAAGGTTATTGTATTCAATTACCTCATTCATAATGGTGATGCCCACCTCAAAAACTTTTCGGTATTGCGCAATAATACCTATGGTGGCTATAACCTGACTCCCGCATATGATTTGCTCAATACCCGCATTCATTCTCCCATGGAGCCTGATACCGCCCTTAATCTTTTTAAGGATGACTCTACTACCGGAAGCTATTTAGAACAAGGATATTATACCAAAGACGACTTTCATGAATTTGGCTTGCGAATTGGTATGGCCGAAAAGCGGGTGTTCCGTTTTTTAAATGAAATGATCGCCAAAGAGGAGGAAATTGGAGAACTGCTCCGTCGGTCTTTTATGAGTGAAAAAATAAAAAATGTCTACTTGGGGCAGGTTAGAGAACGAATTCAGCGGATTAAATATTCACATAAAGGTAGTAATTAAAAAAAAACCAACTTTTTATCCATCCCAAACGTATAATCCGCACGTATAAATATATGAATTATTTCGCTTAAAAGGTTAAGATTAAGTGTATAAAAAAACAATAAATTCATTAATTTAGCGTACTCTATAAGTATAAAGAAAAAATTTAAGGCTAATTATTCAACTCGTGGATCATCTATCAAGGAACCCCATTGATGGTGTACACAAAAAACCAAATCGTTATGATGGATGAAAAATTTATTGCGAAAGCAGCCAAAGCCGTTGGCGATCGCAACCGTTTGAGAATTTTGCAGGAAATTGCCCGTAGGGGTCGAATTACCTGCGCACAGGCTCAACACCTGACTTCTTTGGCTCAGCCTTCCATTTCGCATCACATTAAGTTACTAACGGAAAGTGGATTAGTGGAATCAGAGAAAACAGGTCGTACAGTAAATTTATCGCTCAACAAGAGCAAGATTGATGAGTTTATGGCTTTCTTTGGAAACATTATCAGGCTATAAAAACATTTCAATAATCGTAGGTTTGATTGGCGTGCCATACAACCCAATGTAATCTTTATCGTTTTTAGTGTTCAATATTTACATTTTTATCGTGTAAATTGCAAAACTTTTGCCTATTGGCTTTTGAACGCTTAAAGAAAGTATTGCTGCATGCCACGAATCTCTGCGAAGGGTAGTCAAATGCCCGCTTCTCCCATCCGTAAATTGGATGTCTATGCCCAAAATGCTGTAAAAGCTGGGCTCAAAATTTACCACCTCAACATTGGCCAGCCCGTCATTGAGACGCCGGCGGTTATGCTAAACGCGGTAAAAAATGCGGATATTCGGGTGCTTGCGTACACGCATTCAGCGGGTATGGAATCTTACCGAAAGAAATTGGTGCAATATTATCACCATTTCGATATTGAAGTGACGATTCAGGATATGCTGGTGACCACTGGTGGTTCCGAAGCTATCCTGATCGCCTTCATGAGTTGCCTCGATCCGGGTGATGAAATCATTGTTCCTGAGCCTTTCTATTCTAACTTCAATGGATTTGCCCATACTGCTGGTGTGGTCATTAAGCCTATTGCGTCTAAAATTGAAGATGGATTTGCTCTTCCTCCTATCGAAACGTTTGAGCAAGTCATTACGCCTAAAACAAAAGGCATTCTGATTTGTAACCCAAATAATCCTACTGGCTATTTATACTCGGAAGCCGAATTGCAAAAACTGAAAGCGATTGTGTTGCGACACGATCTTTATCTGTTTGTAGATGAGGTATACCGGGAGTTTTGCTACGATGGCAAAAAACATTTCTCTGCCCTGAATTTGCCTGGCCTTGAAGAGCATGTGGTGCTCATTGATTCTATTTCCAAACGCTATAGTGCATGCGGTGCGCGTATTGGGGCTTTAGTAAGCCGAAACCGCGAGGTAATGCAAACAGCGCTGAAATTTGCCCAATCTCGTCTCTGTCCTTCTACTTATAGCCAGATTGCTGGGGAAGCGGCCTTGGATATTCCACCCGACTATATTTCAAATGCCTCACATGCATACGAAGTCCGCCGGAATTTTATTGTGGAGGCGCTCAATCAGATCGACGGTGTATTCTGCCCTAACCCCGGAGGTGCATTCTATGTAATTGCCCGCCTTCCAGTAGATAGTGCAGAGAATTTCTGTCAATGGTTGCTGGAATCATTCAGCTATCAAGGCCAAACCGTGATGCTGGCACCTGCTGCTGGTTTCTATGCTACGCCTGGCCGTGGCACCAATGAGGTTCGCATTGCTTACGTACTCACCCGTGAAGATTTAGGCAAAGCGATGCTTGTATTGGCAGAAGCGTTGAAACAGTATCCAGGACGCCAATTATCTGTATCAACCAAAGCAGTAGAGGAATTACCACAATAAAACCGAGGGTTATCTTCATAAATCTAATATTTCATAAAAAAGCAGCGTCTATGATTAATAGACGCTGCTTTTTTATGAATGACTTTCAAGGTAGATAATTGATAAGTCATATCTAATCCCTCTGCTTATTTATTCTTACTAATCACTTTTAACCCATTTTGTACAGCCTCCACTTTTCTTTTCAAGGAATCGAATGCTGTGTCCAAAATGGTAATATGCCCCATTTTGCGGAAAGGCTTCGTGAATCGCTTTCCATAAAGGTGTGGGTAAACTCCCTGAATATTTAAAATAGTTTCCATTCCCTGGTAATGCGCTTCTCCACTATACCCCGCTTCACCTAATAGATTTACCATAGCGGCTTGGCTATGCGCTCGCGTATCTCCCAGCGGCAGGTTGAGGATAGCACGCAAATGTTGCTCGAACTGCGAGGTGTAATTTGCTCGAATGGTATGGTGGCCGCTGTTGTGTGTACGGGGAGCTACCTCATTCACTAGGATATCGCCATCCTTGGTTACAAACATTTCTACGGCAAGTAATCCGACTATTCCCAACTGTTCTGCTGTCCGAATGGCCAAGGCTTCGGCCTGGCGTTGCAAATCGACAGCTAAGGTAGCGGGAGCAAAAAGATATTCGACTAAATGGTGCTCAGGATGAAAAACGAGTTCTACCACCGGAAATGAAGCGACTTCACCCCGCAGGTTTCGCGCCACAATTACCGATATTTCGCGATCGAAGTCTACTGCTTTTTCGAGTACGCCTGGTGCATCAAAGGCTTTGTGCAGGTCCTCTACGGAACGCAAACGCTGTACACCGCGCCCATCGTACCCCGCCTTGCCGAGTTTATGAAAAGCGGGCAAAAACTGGGTGTGCAGCCCTACCTGATCACGGTTGTCGGTGAGTACAAAATCGGCGGTAGGAATGCCGTGCTCGTAGTAGAATTGCTTTTGCAGTTGTTTATCCTGGATCGTACGAATTACTTCTGGTTGAGGAAAAATGGCTTTACCTTCCTTTTGCAGTTGCTCTAATGCGTCCACATTCACATTCTCAATCTCGATAGTCAACAGATCTACCGTTTGCCCAAATTGGTAAACGGCATCAAAGTCGGTAGGCGAGCCTAGGGTGAATTCTTGCGCAAGCGATCGGCAGGGAGCCTCTTTGTCGGAATCTAATACACTTACGTACAAATTGAAATCGATGGCCGCTTGAATAAGCATCCGACCTAGTTGCCCGCCACCAAGCAAGCCCAATTTAAAATTAGCATCAAAAGGTTTCATGTAATCAGTTTCAGTATTCTATGGTGCAAGTTAGCCCCCTATCGCGTCTTTTGGAAAGATTCGTTCCGACCATTTTGGCAACCACGTAGAATAGTGGCAAATCAGCCGCCTGAGCGGCTTAATAGTTTCTACTTTGCACACTATTTGGTCAGGTAAAAACCCAGTTATGGCATCAACCTGGTAATCTGATAAATTTAAAGTATTTGCTTTCATGATGAAGTAAATTTCACTCTTGCATAGCCTCTTCGACGTTTTTTTGGACTACCAAAGTCCAGCTACCCAACTCAAGTGCCAGTAAATGACCTTGATTCGGTCGGTCGGTATATACACATCCACCATCCAAATTGACCACTGTAATAGGATTAGCACTTAATTGGCTTTGCGTTACTTCCAACCCTACTGGGGTATGGCCGTGAATAAGCACACGATTTGCCATCGCTTCGGGATAAACCGAAAAATCGCGAATCCAACGCATGGCTCGTTCGTCGGAGAAAGGATTGGCTAGTGAGAAGTTCAGGCCTGCATGCACCAGCACGTACTTTTGCAATACAAGGTAGGATGGCAGACTTTCCATCCAGTCGAAATAGCGCTGGGGGACATTTGCTAACTTGTCTACGCCAAAACTCTGCAACATTTGTCTTCCGCCAGCCTTTAGCAATCGCTGCTCTGCACTTACATCCCGGCGGGCTGACAGCATCATTTCTTCATGATTGCCCATCAAGGTAATAACGCGACGCTTTTCCCGTTGAAGAGCAAAGATGTAATCTATCACGCCTTTGCTATCGGGGCCTTTGTTTATATAATCGCCTAGCAAGTACAGCGTATCGGTAGACGATGGCTGTAGTCTATCTTCTACCAGCCGCCGAAAAGTCTTTAGACAGCCATGAACATCACCGATTACCCAATTTTTTTCCATCAATACACTATCTGTTTTATGCTGAAAATTATGCTATTTTTGGCCTTATGAAAATCCAAATAATGATGATTAATCGCATTCTTTTGACAGCAACACTGCTCGGTTGCTTCTTCCAAATTGCCCAAGCCCAGACTACAGAAGACTACGTAGTAACCGTTCGCAATGATACCCTTTATGGGAAGGTAAAGTACAGCGCTTACACTACACCTAATACCATTGTCACGGTGAAGAATAAGGATAAGAAGAAAACCAATTGTACTCCCAACACTGCCCGAGCGTTCAAAATCGGCGAACACTTATACCATTCAGTACGCTTAAGAGACCACTATACATTTATGAAGGTAATCGTAAGTGGCTATATGAGCATATATGTACACGAGAACGCCAACCCACAAAGTGCTACCCCTGAAATCAATGACTATCTCAAAATAAATATGGGAGAGTTGGTTTTAGTACCTAAAATAAGTTTTCGAAAAAAAATAGCGCCCTTGCTGCACAACTGTATGTCAGTAGCCCAAAAAGTAGAAGACAAAACCTATGACTTTAACGACCTGAAAGCCATGGCTATAGATTATAACCAGTGCATGGCCAACCAGCCTACTCCCACCAATGCCTCTATTAGCCCGGAAGCGCCCGCTAGCCCAGCCAATAATCATATTCAGGATTTACTTACCTTTTTGGAGAACAACCAACAAACAGCCAATCGTGAAGACCTGAAAACTTGTCTGAATGACATCAATACCAAATTAAGGACTGGCAGTGTAGTTCCCAAGTATCTATTAGAAGCTTTAGTGAGCCTCAGTAAGCCTACTGAAGGCATTAACGAAAAAGCCCTAAAACTGGCTACTGATTTAGGGTATCAGGCTGAGAAGTAGCGGCTGAGAAGTAGCGGCCGACCAGGCTTGCGGTAATTTGGTGGCATAGGAAGACCGAGGATAAATAGTTACCATTTTCTTAAAATACTGGCTTTATTCAATGAATTACAACCAATATACCATTAAGCGCGGCCAAATCTGGTGGGCAAATTTAGATCCAGCCAGAGGTACTGAAGCTGGCAAAATCCGACCGGTAGTCATCCTGCAAACCGACCTGCTTAATGATGTAGGGCATCCTTCTAGCATTGTCTGTCCACTAACATTGCCAAGAAGGCCACTATTTTACGAGTGCATCTACCAAAAGGAGAAGTGGGAATTGAGGAGCCCTCAGATATATTAGTAGATCAAATCAGAACCATCGATAATACCCGTCTAACAGCGCAACTAGGGATTCTTCCTACCTCAAAACTCGTAAAACTGGGAGAAAATGTAAAGATCCTTTGGGAATTATAAGCTGTCAAGCAAATGCTCCGAGTTAAGCCTCCATAAACCAAAGTAGAAAGATACGCTGCACTACCGTTTTTCTAGGAGTTGAGTAGAACAATATTCATTGCATCCTTCGGGCGCTTCTGTGTCAGCAGTTGGCGTCCCTATCCGTGAATCTCCAGCGCATGGGCATTTTCTATGGCCAGCGTCATCGCGATTTCCGATTAACGATGGTGGTATTAATCGCCGTGGGGTTGTAAGCTAGGCCACGGTGCCCGATCGCGCACATACGTATTGAGCCAATCTTTCACCATTCGATACATCTCCTCCCGATGCTCCATTACGCCATGATCGCCCCCTTCAAAAAACACGAAGCGAAAGGGATGGTGACTTTTATACAATTTACCCGCCATACCTAAGGCATCTTCAGGATTTGTTCGCCAGTCGGCGCTCCCTTGCAAAAGCAGGATGGGCGTAGTTTTACACAGCTTCTCGGGCCAAAACGATGCCGACCGGGCTTTTAATTCCTTGGTTCGGTTAGCTTTATACTGCGGAATGAGCGGAGAAAACACGTACTTCTCCATCGCTGGACGCCTTTCTAAGTCACGAATAAGGTTTACTGGTGCAGCCCCAATAATGGCTCCTTTAATTTGAGTGGTCTTTGTTAGCGCAATATACGTCATCATTCCTCCCCTACTCCAGCCATACATGCCCATTCGAGCGGTATCGGCCTGAGGAAGGCTGTAGAGCAAGGGAATCAGGTTCAACACATCATTGACGTCTTTTCCACCGAAGTCTTCGTGACCCTCGCTGCCAGCGTTACCCCGGTACTGACTGGCCACCACCACGTAACCCCAACTGGCTAGCCTGGCCAGAATGGGCACCTGGTTGCTGAGGGTAATGGCACCATAATCGCGATTGCCTCCCCGGTTATAAATAATGCAGGGATACTTGCCACTCTTTTTAGGTGTCACCAAAAATCCTTTCACCTTCAATCCGTCGCTTTGATAGGTAATTTCCCGCACTTCGGTATTTTCAAAAGCTTCGGTATACACCCGATTAATTCGGCTTGCCTGCTGAAGGACTGAATCGGGTACGGGAATGAGTTTTTGCTCAAGCAAGCGGCCATCCTGTGCCAAGAGCGGACTTTGAAACCGTACTACTAGTGAGAACAAAATAAAGATTCTTTTCACAAATATTTTTACACAGCTGTCTTTAAAATCATCTCTAGATAACGCTCAAAGAATCAATTGTATTGCCAGCATTGAGGCAACTTGCAATACCTTCTACTTATCCGCTTTACAGACCTACAATTAAGACACAACGACATGCTCCAGAGGAGCTTCCTGTTTATAGATACTAAGTCAGGAATGAATTGGCTCCAGCGGAGCCTCCTCGATTCAACTCAGGAGGCTCCGCTGGAGCCAATTACGGTTTGTAAGTATCTATGAAACAGGAAGCTCCTCTGGAGCAGCGTACTTTACTAAGAAATGTGTCCTAATCGTAACTTTATAGACTTAGCATAAAACGTAAACTAGATTGGCTCTTTCTTGATCATCAACTCCCGGATCAGTGTGATAGGTGGCATGCCATTGTCGAGCAGTATATCGTGGAATTTTTGCAAAGAGAAATTGGCGCCTTCTTGCTTCTTATAATCTTCCCGTAGCTTCAGTATTTGTAACTTACCCAGCGTATAAGAAAGATAGCCAGGATCGAAAGTGCCGCGTAGTGCTTCCTGATAGGCAGGCTTATATTCGTAGTAGCAATTCTCCTGGAAAAACTTCGTGGCATCGGCCAGCGACATTCCTTCGCAGTGCATCTTAACGGATACGCATAAGCGGCACAGACGTAGCAGCGATTCATCTAATTGCGCCAGGTGGTATTTAGCAGCGGTAATCGAATCTTTTTCAGCACCAAAGCCCTGCTCAATCATCATCTTTTCCGTGTAATGTGCCCAGCCTTCCACAAAGGCATAGCTTCCGAACACTTTCTCTATTTTGGTGGCGGAAGAGGCATTGAGGTGCAAAAACTGTACATAATGTCCAGGATAGGCTTCATGAATAGAAATCACATCGGTGGTATAAGTACTGAACTGTGTCAGCCACTCTTCCTTTTGTTTGGCTGGCCAGTTTTTCTCTACGGGTGTTATGTAGTAAAATGCCTGCGTGGCTTTCTTCTCAAATGGGCCGGGCGTATCCATAGAGGCCGTGCTGGTAGAACGGGCATACTGTGGCGTTTCCTGTATTTGCACCCGTACTTCTGACGGAATAGTAATGATGTGCTTATCAACCAGGAATTGGCGAATGGATTCTAAATTCTTTTTAGCTTCCGGTATCAGGCTATCTGCTGTGGGATGTTCCTTTTTTAACGCCTCAAATACATCCATGGGCTTTTTCTTAGAGTCTATTTTTCTGGCCACTTCCACAAACTGAGCCTGTTCGCGTTTTAGTTCAGCCAATCCCATCTCCAATATTTTTGCTGGCTCCAGGGTAAGCAGTTCATTGTATAAAAGCATTTTTCGATAATTCTCTTTCCCAATACTGTAGTGATTATGCGCTTTAGAGAGTTTTTCCTTTTGGAGGAAAGTAACAAAGCCATTCAGTTCGGTAATAGCCTTTTGGTTAGACACGGCAAAAGCGGCTTGTAGTGAATCATTTTTGACTGTTTTTAATGCCTCCACCAATTCTTTGCCTAGAAACTCGGCTGCGCCTTGCGCAACTTTGATAGCGGTTTCAACATAAGGCTTTGCCAATGAATCGACCAGGTTTTCGCGGGCGGCGGCAAAAATATCAGGCGAGCGCTCTTCGATAGCAATAATGGAGCGCATGCGGTCTTCTATTGGCGCAAAGTCGCGCTGAATGTAAATGTTCAAGTCCAGCACGTCAGCATAAGTCATGGGATTGGTTGTATATATTTTCAAGTCTTCCATTTCAAAAATCTCGTTTCGCACGGCTGCTTGTAAAATACGGTAATCATAAAATCCCTGATAACTCAAGGTAGTGGTATCCAAGGCTGTTAGTTGCTGATCGTATTTCTTCAATCGCGCCAGTTCAGCTTCCAGTGAGGCTTTGCTAAAGTCAGTTACTTTACCGTCGTATTGATGCAGGCCTAAATATGTACCTAACTGTGGATACCACGCCAAATATCCATCTAAAAACTCATCGGACAGATGCGTAAAAGCGGAATCGCTTGGTACCTTAATTGCCTGTCCGGTTTGTTCCGTATTTTGTCTGGCATTGCAGCCAGCTAGGATAGCAGCCATTATTAAGAAAACAGTGAGCAATGGAATGGTTTTCATGGAAATAGAATGGTTTAATATAATTACGAAAAGTGAATGATGATGAATTTAAACAAACCTTACCAAACAATCATTGGAATATTTTCAAAAAAAACGTCCTCAGGAGCAATTTTGGCATAGCTAATAAAATTTTCTGTGGAAAAGCTTGTTTATCAAAGAGAGAATATAGAATATTGGGAATTATTCTACTGTCATTACCCTGACTTATGCCTCGCTTACCACTCATTATTCCAGCTATTCTGCTAATTAAAAACTAATTAAGAGAGATTGTGCTGTATATTAAATACTTAAAAGCCTTTCTCAACCAGAAAGGCTTTTTTTATTATTAAATGAATGATATATCCATGACTGACAATCCAAAAGGAGTCACCAACGTAACTACCGACCAAAACAAAACTATTGCCTTAACCTCTGTATACCAAGCCCACGAACGGCTGAAAGACATCGTTACCCATACCCCACTGATGTCTAACCTAAACTTATCCACTCAGTTTAGCGCCAACATTTTATTAAAACGCGAAGACTTACAGGTTGTGCGTTCTTATAAAGTACGGGGCGCTTACAATAAAATGTGTGGATTGGCACCCGAAGAATTGAGCAACGGAGTGGTTTGTGCCAGTGCCGGAAATCATGCCCAGGGCGTAGCGTATGCCTGCCGGAAATTGTCGGTACCAGGAATCATTTTTATGCCTATTACAACGCCTAACCAGAAAGTGAAGCAAGTGCGCATGTTTGGGAAGGAATACGTAGAGGTAGTATTAACGGGCGATACCTTTGATGACTCGTACAAAGCCGCCAGTGAATATTGCACCTCCCATAACAAGCATTTCATTCATCCTTTCAACGATTTGCAGGTAATGGCTGGGCAGGGAACTGTAGGCTTGGAAATCCTGTCAGACGCCGAAGAACCCATTGACTACCTAGTATTACCCATTGGCGGTGGCGGCTTAGCCTCCGGCGTCGGATCAGTGTTCCAGCATTTGAGTCCTCATACCAAAATCATTGGGGTAGAGCCCGCTGGGGCTCCCGCCATGTATGAGTCTATTCAAAAAGGCTATCCAGTGACGCTGGATGAGATTGATAAGTTTGTGGATGGCGCAGCAGTCAAACGGGTGGGTGACCTTACTTTCGAAATTTGCCGTCCTATACTAGACCGGGTTATATTAGTTCCCGAAGGGAAAGTTTGCTCTACCATTTTGCAGTTATATAATGAGGAAGCCATTGTCGTAGAACCCGCTGGGGCCCTTTCTATCGCTGCCCTTGACTTTTTGAAAGACGAGATCAAAGGGAAAAATGTGGTGTGCATCGTCAGTGGGAGCAACAACGACATTACCCGTACAGAGGAAATTAAAGAGCGGTCGCTGCTCTACGAAGGACTGAAACATTACTTCCTCATCCGATTTGCCCAACGGGCGGGTGCTTTACGTGAATTTCTGGTCGACGTACTGGGGCCACAGGACGATATTGCCCACTTTGAATATTCCAAGAAAAATAGCCGCGAGAAAGGTCCCGCTTTAGTGGGGATTGAACTACAAAACCGAGAAGATTTTGCTGGGCTTATCCAACGGATGCAAGACAAAAAGATTACTTACGAATACTTGAATGACCGGCAGGATTTATTACAATACTTGCTTTGATTGAATGAGTTGACGAGGATAATATGTTTAAAAGATTTTAGCTTATTTTTACGTTCTTAATTATTCTTCAGCAGCCAATAGTCACGTAGCGCATTATCACATTAGCACATCAATAATCAGCACATTAATTTATGTCTTCTACCTTATTTGATAAAGTCTGGGAGCGTCACATTGTTAACCACCAACCAGGTTATCCGGTCGTTCTGTATATTGACCGTCATTTCATCCACGAAGTGACTAGTCCTCAGGCTTTCGATGGTCTTCGCACCCGTGGCCTGCCCGTAGCTCGCCCTGCCCAAACCAGCGCTACTGCCGATCATAATGTACCGACCAAAGATCAGCATTTGCCGATCAAAGAAGCCTTGTCTCGCTTTCAGGTAGAAACTTTACGGAAAAACTGTGCTGAGTTTGGTGTAGAATTATACGACTTACAACACCCTTTCCAAGGCATTGTTCATATTATTGGCCCTGAGTTAGGCCTTACCTTGCCCGGCATGACGATGGTTTGTGGAGATAGCCATACCTCTACCCACGGTGCCTTTGGCAGCATTGCCTTTGGTATCGGCACCAGCGAGGTAGAGCAAGTATTGGCTACGCAATGCATTTTGCAAAACAAGCCTAAGCAAATGAAGATTGATATCTCCGGCAAGCTAGGCAAAGGCGTACTTTCTAAAGACATTATCCTTTACATTATCTCAAAAATTTCTTCCAGCGGTGGCAATGGCTACTTCGTGGAATATACTGGCGATGCCATCACCTCCCTTTCTATGGAGGCTCGGATGACCATTTGCAATATGAGCATTGAAATGGGTGCCAAAGGCGGGTTGATTGCTCCTGACCAAACCACTTTCGACTACGTGAAAGGCCGCAAATTTGCTCCACAAGGAGCTGATTACGACCAAGCAGTAGCGTACTGGAAGACCCTAAAAACGGACGAAGATGCTGTTTTTGACAAAATATATCAATTCGACGCTGCCGATATTGCCCCAATGATTACCTACGGCACCAATCCTGGTATGGGCATTAAGGTAACTGACCGCATTCCGACCCTGGAAGAATTAAAAGACATTAGCGAACACGCTTCGTTTACCAAGTCTTTGGCCTACATGGATTTACAACCAGGGTCACATTTACTGGGTAAAAAAGTGGATTACGTATTTATTGGCTCTTGTACCAATGCCCGCATTGAAGATTTGCGGCTGGTAGCGGAATTTGTAAAAGGCAAGAAAAAAGCGAGTGACGTAGAAGTGCTGATTATTCCAGGCTCTAAACAAGTAGAAAAACAGGCCATTGAAGAAGGCTTAGACAAGATATTTAAGGAGGCAGGATTTGACTTACGCGAACCTGGTTGCTCGGCTTGCTTAGGTATGAACGAAGACAAAGTACCCGCCGGAAAATACTGCATTTCTACCTCTAACCGCAATTTTGAAGGCCGACAAGGGCCGGGAGCCAGAACATTCCTGGCTAGTCCTCTCTCCGCAGCAGCAGCAGCAGTAACTGGCAAGGTGACGGATGTGAGGGAAATGATTTAACTAGATTTAGATTCGTCTGCTCTAAAAAACGAAGATCGAATGAAAACATATCAATTCACGGCACAAATTGAAAGAGATAGGGAAACAGGCCTATACGTCGGCATTGTTCCTAATTTACCGGGAGCACATACCCAGGGCGAGTCATTGGATGAGTTAAATAAAAATTTGCAGGGGGTTATTGAACTTTGTCTGGAAGAACTGACGGAAAAAGAACTGCAAGAGCTTCCTGAGTTTATTGGCTATCAGCACATCCAAGTGGCCGTATGAGTAGGTTACCTATTATCGATGCAAAAACTTTTGAAAAGCTGCTATTCAATTTGGGGTTTCAACAAGTCAGGCAAAAAGGTAGCCACGTGTTCTACCGTCATTCCGACGGACGCTATACTACGCTGCCTCACCATAAAGGTCAAGACCTGAGTCGTCCGCTTATTCGACAAATTTAAAGAGAAATTCAGCTTACCACCGAAGAATTTACAGCCTTGCTTGAAGATTTATAATATGCAAAAAGAAAAATTTCTCTCATTAACCACTACAGCAGTTCCACTGCCGATTGAAAATATCGATACCGACCAGATTATTCCTGCGCGGTTCCTAAAAGCCACCACCCGCGAAGGATTTGGCGACAATCTGTTCTGCGACTGGCGTTATGATAGCGCTGGAAACAAAAAAGACTTCATCCTCAATAATCCAAGTCTGACCGGAAAAATCCTGGTGGCTGGTAAAAACTTCGGATGTGGATCCAGCCGGGAACACGCTGCTTGGGCCATCTATGATTATGGCTTCCGAGTAGTCGTATCCAGCTTCTTTGCCGATATTTTTAAAGGAAATGCCTTGAATAATGGTTTGCTACCAGTGCAAGTGTCCGAAAGCTTCCTGAGTCAGATTTGGGAAGTATTGGAACAGAATCCAGCTTCTCCGATCCGTGTAGATTTGGAAAATCAGCAGATAAGCCTGGACAATGGAGCCTCTGAATCCTTTGAGATCAATCCTTACAAAAAGTCCTGCTTGCTTAATGGCTACGACGATATCGACTATATTCTAAGTCTGAAGGATCAAATCGTGCGCTACGAAGCGGAGGTGCAGAAGTACTAAGTTATTGAACACGTTAATTAAAAAATAAATATTAATTCAATCAGGCTGTTGAGACAGTTGGCTTGCTGATTAAATTCTACTCAGCATCGCATCGGCTAACCGATCAGCATATCAGTTATATGTCTAAAGAATATAAGATTTTAGTAATCCCAGGTGATGGGATTGGAAAAGAAGTGACTACCGGTGGTAAACAAGCCCTTTCCACCATCGAAGCCAAATTTGGTCATCGTTTTATTTTCGACGAAGCACTTATTGGTCATGCCGCTATCGAGGCCACTGGTGAGCCCTTACCAGACATAACCATTGAGAAAGCCAAAGCTTCCGATGCCATCCTTTTTGGTGCAGTAGGGCACCCCAAATACGACAATGACCCTTCGCTCAAGGTACGACCTGAGCAAGGCTTACTGAAAATACGCAAGTCGCTGGGCTTATTTGCTAACCTGCGGCCTATCAAGTTGTTTGATGAGTTATTAAATGCCTCCAGCATTAAACCCGAAGTATTGAAAGGAGCAGATATTCTTTTCTTCCGCGAACTAACTGGAGACGTCTATTTTGGGGACAGAGGCCGGAAAGACGAAGGCAATACAGCCTACGACACCATGATCTATTCTCGGTATGAAGTAGAAAGGATTGCTAAAAAAGCTTTTGAAGCCGCCCGCGGAAGACGCAAAAAATTAACGTCGGTTGACAAAGCCAATGTGCTTGAATCGTCACGCCTTTGGCGCGAGGTAGTCAATGAAATAGCAATGCAGTACTTAGATGTAGAACTAGAGCACATTTTTGTAGATACCGCTGCCATGAAGCTCATCAAAGATCCGTGTTCATTCGACGTGGTCTTGACTGGAAACCTGTTTGGCGATATCCTTACCGACGAAGCTTCACAAATAGCAGGCTCGATGGGAATGTTGGCTTCAGCCTCCCTGGGCGATACCGTAGGCTTGTACGAGCCTATCCACGGGTCGGCCCACGATATTGCGGGGAAAGGCGTTGCTAACCCTTTAGCATCCATCCTATCGGTAGCACTGATGCTGGATATATCCTTTGGCTTGAAAAAAGAATCGAATGCGGTGATTGGCGCAGTGGAGCAAACCTTACGGGATGGTTTCCGCACAGGAGACATTGCCGATGCGCAAACACCAAAAGATAAAATCCTGAATACCGAAGCGATGAGCCGGAAAGTAGTAGAAAGGATTTAATAGAGTATTGAAGAACGATTAATTAACCACTTTACAAAAAGCGAAACGATGAGCCAGAAAGTTCACATCTTCGACACTACCCTGCGCGACGGCGAGCAAGTGCCCGGCTGCCAATTGACTACCAAGGAAAAAATTGAGGTAGCGCTCGAACTGGAATCGCTCGGCGTAGATATCATCGAAGCAGGATTTCCTATTTCCAGCCCCGGTGATTTCAACTCAGTAGTTGAAATTTCTAAAGCAGTCAAAAATTCAGTTATCTGCGGCTTATCGCGGTGCGTGAAAGAAGACATTGATGCAGCAGCAGCAGCGCTTAAATATGCCCGGCTGAAGCGCATTCACACAGGTATCGGTTCTTCCGATATCCATATCAAGAATAAATTTAACAGCAGCCGCGAAAAGATCCTTGAAAAAGCGATCTGGGCCGTGAAGTACGCACGTAACCTGGTTGACGATGTAGAATTCTACGCCGAAGATGCTGGCCGTGCTGACCTGGATTTCCTTTGTCAATTGACCGAAGCGGTGATTGGTGCCGGAGCTACCGTAGTAAACATTCCTGATACCACCGGCTACTGTCTGCCTGATTTATATGGCAAGCGGATTAAGTATGTGATGGATCACGTGAAGAACGTGCATCTGGCTACGATTTCTGTCCATTGCCATAACGACTTAGGGCTGGCTACCGCTAACTCTATTGCGGGTATTGTAAACGGAGCGCGGCAGGTAGAAGTCACCATCAACGGCATTGGCGAACGGGCGGGTAATACCTCGCTGGAGGAAGTAGCCATGATCTTGCAGGTACACAAAGACCTGGGATTTGAAACCGGCATTCAGTCGCAGAAGATTTTCCCAATCAGTCAGCTAATTGCCGAAATGATGAACATGCCGGTGCAGGCCAATAAGGCAATTGTAGGTAAACACGCCTTTGCACACTCTTCCGGTATCCACCAGGATGGTTTCTTAAAGAACCCAGAGAACTACGAAATCATTAATCCGAATGACGTGGGCGTACCCAACTCGTCTATTATCTTATCGGCTCGGAGCGGCAGGGCAGCCTTACGCCACCGCCTCGAACTACTAGGCTACAGCTTCGACAAAGCCAATATGGATGGCATATACGAACGCTTCCTGACCTTGGCCGATACCAAGAAGGTTGTAGAGAACCACGACTTACAAGAGCTGGTCACGGTTATGAAAGTGGATGGTTTGGGATAGATTGCTTATAGAACACACGCTTCACACCCGGCAGGTTTTGGAAACCTGCCGGGTGTTTTGTTTTATCCCTTTCGGTATCTGGAATAGGTCAATGGAGGACAAGGACGGAAGGAATGTAGCCTCGTTACAGTGTAACGAGGTAACACACGGCAATCACGGCACGGGCAAGATGAAACGGCACGACTACAGCGTTAAGGTGTAACGCGGCTACTTGTCCTACACCTTTTATAAGATTGATTAATTTATGAGTTATAAGCTTTGCCAAGTTTGTTTTTTCCTTAAAATCTTCCTTATCTGCCATAATGGCCTCTTCTCTTTACCGGGAAGAGCCTTCAATTACCCAGGCACCATCTTTTTTACCTTGGAGCCATCTTTTCCTTCCAGAAGCCATCTTCGAGTAACCGGACGCTATCTTTTTTACCTTGGCGCAATCTTCGCCTGCCATGATGGCATCTTTGCCTATCCAGAAGCCATCTTTTTTACCTTGATACCATCTTTAGTCTTCCAAATAGCTTATTAAAGGCCAATATTGGTTACTATATAAGTAAAAAAGCGAACAAAATGCAGTATGATATATATATATGTAATAAAATTAATATAAAATCATTGGTTAGCACCTGCTTAGATGCTAAGTTTCGTTTACCTTATATCATTCAAAAAATCATTTTACTCAAATACAACTCATTATGACAACCACCCAACTTAACCAATTGGATATGTATCTGCTGGTGAAAGCCGCATTTATGCGTTTCTCTGGAGTTTGGAGCAATAATGCTCGCCTGACGGAAGCTGTGAGTAAGTTTTCAGACAACAATGCGGCCATTCATGTACAGAAAAAGTTACAGGAAGAAGACGGTTCTGGTATTACCCAGGATAAAAATACGTTGAAGGCAGCTTTGATAAAAAAGGCTGTATTTGTATCCAAGGCCGTTGCATCCTACGCTTTCTCGGTGAACAATCAGGAATTGGAAATCAGCGTGAAGTATCCAGAAAGCGACATGAAGACGATGCGGGAGGCGATGCTACCCGCTGTGTGCGAGATTATCCGTGACAAAGCGCAGGCTAACCTAGATAAGCTGGGTGACGAGGGTATTACGGCGGCTACGTTGGATAGTCTAACCCAATTGATCTATGACTATTCAGGTAAGAAAACTAAGCCAAAGGAGGCCATTAACGATTCGAAAGATGCCACTGAAACATTAGCAGGACTGTTTCGGTCTAATAATACCATGTTGAAGAAGCAAATGGATGGATTGATGGCGCAGTACGAAGAAAGCGCTCCCGAGTTTTACCAAGCCTACGTCAAGGCCCGCCCCATCAACGACCGGGGTCGCCGGGGCAAGGTGGATAAGGTAGCGCCGCCGCAGGGGTAAGTAGTACCAAACTAAACTCTTGGAGGGTTTGAAACCCTCCAAGAGTTAGTAATAAACCACAAAAGCCGGAGCATTGCCCCGGCTTTTGTGATTTTGACGAAAAATGAATAGCTGCTAATGTACTATTTGTAGTTACTTCCCAGCAGGGTCTCCGCAGGGACCCTGCGTTTGGCGGTCGGCTGCTGCCGTTGGATGGTTGTTCTATTAAATATTGTCCTTTGGAAATTATCAGAGGAGCGAACGCAGGGTCCCTGCGGAGACCCTGCTGGGAAAAAATTTCCTCAACTAATTATCTGAAAAGACAGATGGCTGCTCCTTAGTCGTGAGTAGGTTGTTTGATACTTTGATTTACTTTCCTTGTAATCCACCAATAGTAAAGAAAGCCAAACAAAGCCCCTACTATACTATAGGCGAATATCAAATAGTAAAAATATGACTTGTGCAATTCTCTCAATAGGATAGCAAAAATCACGTACCAAATTGCTCCGTGGAGCAAGCCCAACAATACCGACCCAGGCAGGGTAAGCTTATGCTTGAGGATAACTCTTTCAAAATACAAGTAAGATGTGCCAGCAATCATGTAAGCCCAAATGAAATAAATGACTTCTACCAATGCTATACCAAAGATCGCCCACAACCATTCGTAGTAGGGCTCACCCAATAAATGGGGAAAATAAAAATACGTGACACGTGGGTAATACATTCGCAGCATGGCAGCCATCACCACGCAAATGGCTACTATCTTGATGTAAATCAACCCTGTTTTCATCTTTATAGCCCTTATTTACAAGGAACAGTACTTAGTGAACGATTATTTTCTATCGCTTCTTTTACCTTTTGCCAATCGGGACGGTTAATAGTAGGCTTATATTTGTAAGCTACCCCTCCACCGTGTTTGGGTTGGGGTCTGTAACGAATTTTACTATCGCCTCTTGGAATTTTGTCCAATGTTGATCGGCCTTTAAAAACTGCAAGGGCATAGTAGTCGAACGGTTCAGTACATATGCTATCATCTCAGATCCGGTTGAATTGATTCTGTCGGCACCCAGTGTATAGAATAGCCAACCGTCAGCCTGCTCCTCGTAACCAAACTTCTGGTTGCCACTACTGGTAAACTCTCCAAGGGTTTGGAACCCTTGGAGAGTTGGAATAAACCACAAAAGCCGGAGCAATGCCCCGGCTTTTGTGGTCAAGTAATTACTGATTAGCTTACTTGTATTCAGTATTCTGAGGATCGAAGTTAGTCCAGCCCGTAGTCCAATCAGCTGTACCGAATGCACCTTTGTACGCTACTTTTTCGAAGAAAGCATCGGCTCCTTTGCCAGTCCAAAGTGCTCCGGTCAGTAACGGCGAACCCGCAGCTGGTAAGAAATTAGGAGTGGTCAGGTTGAAAGAATTAGCGTTTAAACTCAAAGTAGCTAAGTCAGCCATAGTAACAACTTGATTCTGGTAAGCAGCAGTAGTATAAAAATCCTGAGCCTGTTGGTCAGTTACTGTATTTTTTCCTAGGTAAGGGAGGGTTACATTAGCTAAAACGATACCCCGAAGTTGAAGCTTGTCAGCAGTAACATTAGCTAGTGTACCAGCATTGTCTAGACGCAATCCTTCTGGATATCCTACTATCAGAGTATTGAAAATACTAATGGCAGTATTCCTTCTTAAGTGCATAGCAGATTGATAAGGACCACTACCGGGTGCTGAAGTAGTACTTGATGAAGGAGTTTGATTAGTAGTAAAAATACTAATATTAGCAAACGTTGGTTCAGTAAGTGGCAAACCTGCGCGAGGACCAGTAGCTGGCTCACCAGTACCGCTGAAATTATCAGATTCAAATCCATTAGAGCTTGATTGGTCAGCTACGGCAGGGTTTCTTAGAGACACACCGAACTGTACTTTACCTGTAAAGCCCCAGTCTGAATCAAAATCATCGTCAAAGCCACGGTGAGCTATTATGTATTTGGCATTTACAGTACCACCAAACCACTCATATGAATCATCACCACTATATGACACCTGTACGTGGTCTATAACAGTTCCTGACCCTACAGCATACAATGTCAAGCCGTTGATTTCACTATTGGCAGATGAAGTCAATGCTACTCCTGGAAATTCAATACGTACATACTTTAAAGTACCAGAGTTGTCAGTCGGTATATCGCCTCCTAATACCGTACTCCGGATTCCACCTTCTGGTGCTTGAGATTCAGCACGATTTACTGGTGCCTTACCAAGTAGTACAATGCCACCCCAGTCACCATAGCTGCGTTGACCAACGGGTTTATTAGAAGTAAACACAATTGGAGAAGTGGCTGTACCTTCTGCCATTAGCTTTCCGCCTTGTTCTATTACTAACGTTGCCTTAGTAACATTATCACCTTTAATGATAGTACCAGGTTGAATGGTCAATGTAACACCATTCTGTACATATACAAATTGCTTCTTCAATAAATAGATATTAGTGGCTGACCAGGTTGCATTGGCTGTGATATCGGCAGTAATCTCTATAATAGTGCGGGCTGATACGGTCAAGGGAGTAGAAGAGGTAACAGTCATTCCCCCAATCACTACTGAAATAGGACCACTTACGGCTCCAAGAGGTATGGTTGCTACGATTTGGGTATTTGTTACAGTTTTGACAGCCAGAACTGATGTACCAAGTTTTACTTCCACTTTAGAGGCATCAGTACCAAATTTAGTTCCGGTGATAGTAATATCAGATCCTGGTGCTGCACTAGCTGGTGAAATGCTAGCTATGGTTAGAATTTCTTCATTCTCTTTCTTTTTGCAAGCGAATATGGCAGCAGCCATCAATACGATCACTAATAGACTTTTAAATTGTTTCATAAAGTTGGATAGTTAAACAAAAATTAAATTAATTGTTAGTTAGAAGGGGTTTGTGTGTCGTGGTTGAAGTTATATACAAAACCTAAACTGATATATCCACCACGCCGGAAAGTACGAATGGGCTGATTATCCAGATTATCTATTTTAGCATCACGATTATAGTCCTGTTCTAACCGAAACCTTTGATTGAGCAAATCCTGAAAACTTGCCCTGATCTCTATTCTCTTTCCTATTGTCTTGGTGATGTTCAAATCAATTACGTGCCGGGGCATTTCATAAATAGTTGGGTTTTCGGATGATCCCACAGCAAAGATCCGTTTACCAAATACATTATATAATACATTAATTTGCAATCCTGATTCCACATTATTGTAGTACAATCCAGCATTGACCAAATAAGGCGACTGGTTCTGCATGGGTCTCTTTTGGTCAACCGCACCAGCAACAGATAATGAATCCTCGCTTATTGTACGCGATACTTTCACACGTCTTCCTAGGTCAACATCACTGACAATGTAAGAGGCATTAGCTACGATGCTTAGGTTTTGGATGAACCGATTTTGAGAAAGTTCGGATAAAGATTTCCGTAACTCCGCTTCAACTCCGTAGCTAGTGGCTTTTTTCGCATTCACGAATGTATAGTTGATCCCCCCAGCGGTTGTTCGTAGAAAGTTTTCAATTGGGTTGGTAAAATCTTTGAAAAATGCACCGAAAGAAACTAATTCACTAGGAGAAGGATAGTACTCCCAACGAGCATCTAGGTTGTGAATTTTAGTAGTGGTTAAAAATTCATTTCCGATGATATTGGCATTGATATTAAAGTCGAAATAGATGAAAGGTGCTAACTCGCGAAATTCAGGCCGATTTACTGTATAAGCATAAGCTAGCCTTATCAGTTGCTTGTCCTTCAGATCATACGTTAAATTCAGGGAAGGTAAAGGGCTAAAAATGGGGTTATCCACATCGTCATTACCACCCAAGCTTTTCAGTTCCTGCCGGTTATGTTCTACCCTCAAACCCAGCGTCGCGTTAAACTTTTCTCCAATAGGCGTGTATATGCTGGCGTAGCCAGCCAGTAATGTGTTATTTGCTTTATAGCTATCAATCTTTTTGGTGTCCTCCAGTATAGAAAAGCCTGATTCACCATTTACGTTTTGAGAAGCAAAAATTTCATTGATTGTTTTACTTTTTGCTTCTACGCTACCATTTATATAGCCAAAAAATCTAGCAGCAAAATCCCGACTCTTTTTTTCCGTATAAATACCCAATTTTAGCTTGGCGACATCTTCCTGCTCCGACTTACCCAATTTCTGTTCAAAATTGACTGCTGCGGTCAGTACATTTTCATTCAACTCCGAAAAAAATCGCCCAGCTTCTGAGAGATTAGGTTGATTTGATGTAACAGCAGTAAATGGATCGCTTGATCCCGTATTACGGATATAGCGTAATCTTCGCCAATCCGGCTCTGTCCGGTGAGTATAAGCATACCCTAATTGCCAGTTCAGTTCAGATCTATTGGAAATCGTATTTTTGCCCACCAATTGGCCCGTATAAATACTACGGCTTTCAAATCGTTCAGAATAAGCCAAAACATCCCTAGTCTCTTGCACTAGAGCCCCACTTCTAACCACGGTTTCTGCCGATCCCAACTGGTTAAACAGGTTTTTAAATTCTAAAGAGAATTTAGGACTGAAACGAAATGACCAATTGTGCAGTAAACCTAGTCGGGCGTTGTAAACGAACTGCTTATCAATATATTGGCTATACACATCTCCGGATGTATTCCCATTAGTATAGGTTTTAAAATCAACATCAGCGAATTGGTTGGTGCTGCTGTAATTAAGGCTGGTCAAATTTCCAATTCGGATATTTCCTAAATCAAACTTGCGTCCTAGATTAAAATTAAATCGCAAATCTATTGGTGCAGTTGCTGAGTTAGCAGCCCAGGTATTGGGCATTTGATTAGCAAGTGAGGCTCTTTGCTGATCAGGAAGATTATTAAAAATTTCAGAGGTTTTAGGATAAGCACTAGGAATAGAGCGGCCACCATTATCAAAACCTAGAAAATCAAGTTTACCGCTTTCGGTTCGTTCTACCTTACTAAAGGTAGTATTTACCCGGTACCCAACACTTAAACCCGCATTAGTAAAATTCTCCTCGGGAGCGCGTTTGGTGTATAGTTTAATTACTCCTCCGGCAAACTCGCCAGGCAATTCAGCAGCACCAGACTTAAAAACAAGCATCCGGTCGATCATATTACTGGGAATCATATCAAAAGAAAACGACCGTATATCTACCTCCGAACTGGGAGCAATTACATCATTTATCATAACAGTATTATAGCGTTGGCTCAACCCCCGAACCAAAACAAAACGATTCTCTACGATAGAGACCCCTGGTACTCTTCGTGCTATTTGCGCTGCATCCCGATCTTGTGTTTTCATAATCTGCTCAGCAGAAACGCCAACCGCTATTTGTTGTACCGCTCTGATTTCAGATATGACCGCTATTTCGGTGTTAGTTTGGCGTTGAGCTGTTATAGTAACTTCTGATAAAGCTGTTGATTCTTCGTCAAGCGCAGTATTAATAACGGTAGCTTTGCCAGCTTCAATAACCAGATTGGGGATGGTTTTCTTTTGATAGGATACGAAACTAATGATCAGGGTGTGTGTACCTGCGGGGACTTTAGGAATAATAAAATTACCATCAATATCAGATGCAGCGCCAATGGTAGTGCCTTCAATAACTGCACTAGCACCAATAATTACTTCCTGCGTTTTAGCGTCTTTTATTGTTCCTTTAATGGTACCTGTTTGTGCTAAACTCCAATGAGCACAAAACAGCGTAATAAGGATTGTAAGGTATCTTAACATGTTTTCTAAATTTTTAAGTGTACTAAAATTTCTGTCTTATGTTTGTGCCGCAAAATTAGGATAGCCTTGTTACCTCATTGTTAAGGAAGAATTATCTTACGTTTATCTTACGACCCATTCTTATGATTAAATAATTCATATAGTGTCATATAAGCTAAAGTCCTGAAAAACAAAACGTCCCGTAGTCTATTGGACTACGGGACGTTTTGTAAGAGAAGACTTAAGTCAGTTTTATCTACCTATGGCTATCTTTTTCAGAATAGTTTCAATGATCTGCGAGGTAGAAATATTATCTGCTTCTGCCTCGTAATTAAGCAAAATGCGGTGATTGAATACGTCACGAGCCACATCTTTGATATCTTCCGGTAATACATAGTCGCGTCCATCCAAATAAGCGAGTGCCTTAGCCGCCAAATTGAGATTAATACTTGCCCTGGGCGATGCACCGTATTGAATATAATTGGCTTCGTCTTTCAGGCCGTAATCCAGCGGCTTGCGCGTGGCAAAAACCAACTCGATAATATATTGCTCCAAAGACTCCGAAATATTTACGCGATTGATTTCCTGGCGAATGGCAAAAATATCAGCCTTATCCAAAATAGTACTCACTTGATACGAAAATCCCATATTTGACATCCTGCGCATAACCTCCAGTTCAGAAGCTTTATCCAGATACCCCACATTAACTTTCATCATAAACCGATCGACCTGGGCTTCTGGCAGCGGATAGGTTCCTTCCTGCTCCACTGGATTTTGCGTGGCTAGTACCAGAAACGGTTTATCCAATATAAAGGTAGTCTCGCCAATGGTTACCTGTTTTTCCTGCATCGCTTCCAGCAAAGCTGACTGGACTTTGGCAGGCGACCGGTTCACTTCATCGGCCAAGATGAGGTTAGCGAAAATAGGGCCTTTTTTCACCTCGAAGTTGCCTGCTTTCTGGTTATAAATCATCGTACCTACCAAATCGGCAGGCAGGAGATCGGGTGTAAACTGGATTCGCTGAAAGTCAAGGTGCAATACTTTGGCTAGTGTATTAACAGTAAGGGTTTTGGCCAATCCTGGTACGCCTTCCAGTAGAATATGGCCTCCTGTAAATAGGCCAATCAATAGCCGGTTGACCAGATAATCTTGTCCTACGACCACTTTTCCTACCTCGGCAATTACTTGTTTAATTTTATCTTTCAACTGCACTCCTTGACTAATTTCGTTTTCCATCTTTACTAAAGGTGAATATGGGCTTTGTGATATTTATTTTAATGTTGATATAATGGGTAAAATATTTGAAGGGGTAATTTAAAATTCATAATCCGTAAATCATAACCTTATTATCGGATTGCTTTAACAAATCTCTCCTTACCAAAGAGGTCTTCCAAGATTTCCGTATAAATAAACCCCTTGTCGCGGAATAAACGCATTACCTCTAATGCATATTGCTCATTGATTTCCACGTAACACGCTCCTTGCTCGCGTAGATTGGTTTGGCAAAAGGCGGCAATGCTTTCGTAAAACACCAATGGACTATCATTTTCCACAAATAAAGCCAGCTGCGGCTCATAATCAGTGACATTACGGCGCATGTGTACAATTTCTGCACGGGTCACATACGGCGGGTTGCTCACTACTAAGTCAAAGGGTAGATCTCTATTTAATAGTTGGGGCTGCAAAATATTGATCTGATCGAATTGCACCTTGGTTTGAAGGAACTCTGCATTTTTCTGAGCCACAGCCAAAGCATCAGTAGAAATATCCCAAGCATGCACCGTAGCTTGAGGTATTTCCTTTGCCAAAGTTACCGCAATGCAACCACTGCCGGTTCCAATATCCAATATACTATTCAGCCCTTGGCTTAATTTGTCTGATAAGCGATAATCTTTCAGAATAATATCTACCAGTTCCTCAGTTTCTGGGCGGGGGATTAATACGTGAGGGTTGATAAAGAATTGTCGACCAAAAAACGCTGTTTCTCCCAGGACATATTGTATAGGCTCATGCTGCTTTAGTCGTTCAACAAATGGATGCAAAAATGCTATCGGCTCTGGATTATTGATAGACTTATTGGCCAGTACATCTATCTTCCTCAAGCCAAGCTTATTTTCTACTAATAGGAAAATAATACTGCGGGCTTCTTCTACCTCATAAACAGATAAAAGTTGTCCTACCAGATAATCAAATAGGTTCTTCGATTCAAGCATCCACAAAGATGACGATTTTCCCATACTTTTGTAACCATGCCCTGATGGCTTAGTTGCATTCATATAACTCCTTTCGGTACACTAAAATTAATTCCAGCCATGTATTCTGATGAAATCTATATGCAGCGTGCGCTGGAACTAGCTGTTTTGGGAAGTGGCTATGTTAGTCCTAATCCAATGGTGGGGTGTGTAATAGTACATCAAGGGAAAATTATTGGTGAGGGCTGGCATAAATGCTATGGAGAGTCGCATGCCGAAGTAAATGCAGTACGATCAGTTGCTGATAAAACGCTTCTGCCAGAAGCTACCGCTTATGTCACGCTGGAGCCTTGTTCACACCACGGAAAAACGCCTCCTTGTGCCGATTTACTTATTCAACATCGCCTCAAACGGGTGGTGATAAGTAATGTGGATACTAATCCTTTGGTTGGGGGACAGGGTATAATAAAACTGCAACAAGCCGGAATAGAAGTAACCACCGGTATTTTGGAAGCACAAGGTAGGCTATTGAATAGCCGTTTTTTTACTTTTATGGAGAAAAAACGACCATACCTGCTATTGAAATGGGCAGAAACAGCCGATGGCTTTATTGCTCGCCCTAATTATGACTCGAAATGGATTAGTAGCGAATTATCGCGTAAACTGGTGCACCAATGGCGAGCCCAAGAGGACGGAGTGTTGGTAGGAACTCGAACTGCTTTATATGATAATCCAAAACTAAACGTACGCGATTGGCAAGGGCGGAATCCTGTACGGATGGTAATAGATACACAGTTGCAATTACCCTCTACGCTGCACTTATTTGATCATTCACAGCTGACTTTGTGCTTCAATCATTTAAAAGAGGAAAGTCAAGAAAACCTTGAATACATAAAGATTAAACCAGAGCACGAAATCTTACCGCAAATATTGAAGAATTTGCATGAACGCAAAGTTCAATCATTGATCGTAGAAGGAGGAAGCCAATTACTGAACTCATTTATTCAGCTAGACTTATGGGATGAAGTCAGATTATTCAGAAGTAGGCAACTATTTGAGGAAGGGATAAAAGCCCCCCTGTTCAACGGCTTGCTTTCTGAACATAGTTATTTGTATGAGGACGAACTTCTTTACTTCAGACCCACTAAAACCGGACTGTCGGTAAAAAAGTAAGAACCTTGCTCTGTTTAAATCAGAGAGCAAGGTTCTTACTTAAAGAAGTTTTTTTGTCCAACCGCTGCCTTGAGACTACTTCAAAGCGACCTGAGCCTTTGTATTTGCTTAACTCATTACTTCCAGTTTCTTTAAGCTATCCTGAGTGAGAGGTTTGTTCACATATTTTTTAACATAATCGTACTTCTTAGACTTATTCATATCCTGGGGATTAATAGAAGAAGTTAGCATAACTATGTGGCAATATTTTTTGGTTTCATTAGAGAGTTTATTAAACTCATCCAAAAACTGAAATCCGTCCATCAGTGGCATATCAATATCCAGAAAAATAATCTCTGGGAGTACATTCTCAATTCGGGAAGCTAGTTTCTCCATATTTTTGAGAAATTCAATGGCACTCTTTCCACTAGTATGGGTAAAAATGTGCTTAGCAATGCTAGAAGATTCGATGATTTTTTGATTGATTAGGTTATCAATCTCATTATCATCAATCAACATAATCGTGTGATATTTGGGTTTAATTTCTGACATGGTACGCTTTTGTTTTTTGGACAGCGAAATATAAGTAAATATTAAAAATATACAACGTTTTACAAACTGATTATTAAATATTAAACTGAATACCTTGCGCCAATGGTAGTTTAGTGCTGTAATTGATGGTATTTGTTTGCCTTCGCATGTAGACTTTCCAAGCGTCTGATCCTGATTCTCGCCCGCTTCCTGTTTCCTTTTCGCCCCCAAAAGCTCCTCCAATTTCGGCACCAGAAGTACCAATATTCACATTAGCTATTCCACAATCAGATCCTTGGTACGAAAGAAAAAATTCAGCTTCCAAAAGATTGGTAGTAAAAATAGCCGAAGATAAGCCTTGCTTTACATCATTTTGTAAGGCGATGGCTTGCTTTACATCTCCTTGGTATCGAATTAGATAAAGGATTGGTGCGAAGGTTTCTTTCTGTACCGTAGGATAGTTATTTTCTACTTCTACTAGCGCTGGAGTTACATAATTTCCTGAGCTATATTGTTCTCCAATAAGTAATTCCCCTCCTACAAGAAGCTTACCTCCTTCTAATTGCACGTTATCCAAGGCTTTTTTAAAGGCCTCTACAGCCTCTTTGTCTATTAATGGCCCGATTAGCATCCCTTCATCCAATGGGTTACCAATAGGTAACCTTTTATACAGCATTTGTAGGCTTGCTTTAACTGTTTCGTAAACACTTTCGTGTACAATTAAGCGACGGGTTGTGGTACACCTTTGACCACAAGTACCTACGGCTCCAAATACAGTGGCTCGTACAGCCATTTCAATATCGGCGTGTTCAGTGATAATAATAGCATTATTACCTCCTAGTTCTAATAAAGACTTCCCAAATCTTTTAGCGACAGACTCACCCACTATTTTACCCATACGGGTAGAGCCAGTAGCTGAAACCAACGCAACACGTGGGTCATTTGCTAACAACGCTCCAGTAGAGGCATCGCCAATAATTAAATTAAAAACGCCTTCAGGTACCTGGTTTTTGTGTAATACGTCACCAATAATCCGTTGGCAGGCAATGGCTGAGAGAGGCGCCTTTTCTGAAGGTTTCCATACGCAAACATTCCCACAAATCGCCGCAAGCATGGCATTCCAGGCCCATACCGCTACCGGAAAGTTAAATGCTGAGATAATTCCAACCAGTCCCAGCGGATGATACTGGTCGTACATTCGATGCTCAGGACGTTCGGAATGCATAGTAAAACCGTATAGTTGGCGGGAAAGCCCTACAGCGAAATCACAGATATCGATCATCTCCTGTACTTCTCCCAAGCCTTCCTGATAGATTTTACCCATCTCATAACTTACGAGCCTGCCTAATTCACTCTTATAAGTGCGCAGCTGCTCGCCAATCTGACGGATAATCTCGCCTCTTTGTGGCGCTGGAATTTGTCTCCAGTATGCAAAAGCTTCTGTTGCTCTTTTTATCACCAAATCATAATCCTGGGCATCTATTACTTGCAAAGAGGCTATTTTGTTCCCGTCAACGGGCGAGTAGCTATCTTTGCATATACGATTTTGAATCACAGCTCCCCAATTCACCCCTGTACTAAAAGAAGGATTCAATTCGCTTATCCCTAATTTCAGTAGTGTTCCTTTCATGTACACAAAAACTATTGTTTATTGAAAAAGATTACTAAATAGTCTTAAATTATAATTTTCACAATTATAACTAAAAAAAATTAATGCTAAGTAGTTGTTATTAAAAAGGAAAAAAAGAGAATTTATTAGAAATAAATCATATAAAATTTAAGTATAGTAATAAATTACAAATAATCCCATAAGCTAATTAGGGATTAATAGCATAATAACCTCTTTTACCATCCGCGTGAAAACCTTCAACCCATATAGAATCTTTCCCCTTTTTAATTATATGAATAATATCTTCAGGAGTATTAACCAGTTCTGGCTCTGAGGCTCCACTAAGTGTCAATTTTGTGATTACAAAGCCCTCTTTAATGCCAGCCTCCTTTATTTTTCCAGGACCTATGTGTACTACCTTTACTCCACCTCTAATTCCTAAAACGCCTTGTTCTATTTTACTGACCGATTGCAAATCAGAACCTAATATACTCGAAGTAGGCTTTTCGTGTTTAATAAAAGAACTATCTTCTTTTCTATGCTTAAGTATAGCTATAATAGTTACTTTTTTACCTTTACGTTCATACGTTAGCTTAACTTTATCTCCGGGGCGGTGAGTAGCTATTAGCCCTTGTAATTCTGATACGGCATTGACCTTTTCATCATCTACTTCTGTAATTACATCTCCTGGAAGAATTCCAGCTTTATCAGCTGCTTCGCCTTGATTTGTGCCTGAGATATACACACCGTGGGTATTTCCCAAGCCTTTTTCCTGGGCTAATTCAGCTGTCACTTCATTAATTTGTACTCCTAGCATTCCTCGTTGTACTTCTCCATATCTAAGTAAGTCCTCCATTACCTTCTTCACTAATGTGACAGGCACAGCAAAGGAATAACCAGAATAATACCCCGTCTGGGTAGCAATAGCCGTATTAATTCCGACTAATTCTCCTTTTAAATTTACTAATGCCCCTCCACTATTTCCTGGATTAACAGCGGCATCAGTTTGAATAAATGACTCTACCTGCATACCGTCTTGATCTTTTAAAATATGAATATCGCGTCCTTTTGCACTTACAATACCTGCAGTAACCGTTGAAGTAAGATCAAAAGGATTACCTATAGCCAAAACCCACTCTCCTACTTTCAATCTATCAAAACTACCGTATCTTACAAACGGCAAATTATCAGCATCTATTTTAAGGAGCGCTAAGTCAGTTGTGGGATCAGTGCCAATAACACTGGCCTCATAACTTCTTTTATCTTCTAATACAACCTCAATTTTATTGGCCTTTTCAATTACGTGATTATTGGTAGTGATGTATCCATCAGCAGAAATAATTACCCCCGAACCTGCAGATTCGTGCAAACCAGGATTTTTAAATGGCTGTTCATTACCGAACCCGTGAAAATCTCTGAACATTTCGTCCATTGCCTCTTCTGCTTCACTATCGTACATAGTTTTGACGTGTACAACCCCTGATCTAACAAGATTTGCAGCTTGAATAAAATTAAGGCCTATAGGAACTACTGCAGAAGAATCACTTAAATAGCTTGAAAAGCGAACATGTTGCTTTTGCTCCAACGATTCGTAAGGCTCTTTATAAAAAAAATACTTAAATCCAGCTAACGCTATTATTGCTCCCAAAATTGCTGACAGCACAAGTCCAAGTACAAATTGTCTCTTGTTCATATATAATACTTCATTACATTAGCCTTTGAAGATAACCAATTTATAGATATTTTATATTTTAAGTAATAAAAGTGATTAAATCGACGTTTTATACAATGCTATCTTTACCTCATGCGCTTTATAACTTTAACCGAAACAGAAATAGCCAC
>JAZKGK010000125.1:0-13371 GCA_040385915.1 Bacteroidota bacterium | reverse complement strand
TGTATAAACGGTAGGTTTTGAAAACCTGCCGGGTCTTTGGCCTCGCTTCAATTCAGTCAGTTACCCTCCTGAATGGCTTTTAACAATTCCATCGTGAGTTCTTCTTCGGTGAGGTTGGAAATTTCTTCTGTGAGCCTATTTTCCTCTGATTGTGCCGGCGCTTTTTCGGGTATGTTCTCCTCAGGGGCTTCCGTTGCCAGGTGTAGTACGTCTTTCAACAGATAGTCTGTCAAGGTTTCCAGGGTAGGATAATCAAATATCAAACTGGCGCTTAACCTGCAATGCAAGTCTGCTTCTATCCTATTCTGTAAATCAACCGACAAAAGCGAGTCGATACCTAGATCGAATAGCTGCTGCCTGGCGGTAATATCTTCGGGAGAAGCAAAGCCCAATACGGTAGCGATTTGTGCCCGGATGTGGTTGTAGAGGCGCTGTTTCCGTTTATCAGCAGGCATTCTTTCGAGCTCATCAATCAAGGAAACCGCTTCTTTCTTTTCGACTGAAGGAACAAAGTCTGCTAAGAACCCCGTTTGCTGCGCTTGCTGTTGTGAGGAAAAGAATTGAGTCCAATCCATTTTAGTAACGCCCACTTGCGCTTGCTTCTCAGAAAGAAGTGCATTAAGAATTTGCAGTCCTTCTTCGATAGCGATCTCTTGTAAACCCATGCTTCGAATTCGTTGCTGGTTTCGGGCGGTCATAGCAGCGGCCATGCCACTATCTGCCCACGGCCCCCAGTTAATACTCAGTGCCGGAAGCCCTAATCCGTGGCGGTAATGCGCCAATGAATCCAGAAAAGCATTGGCTGCCGCATAATTGCTTTGCCCAGACGAGCCGACCAACGAAGCCATCGAAGAAAAGCAGACGAAGAAATCCAGCGGGCGGTCTTGGGTGAGTTGATGCAGGTTCCAGGCACCAGCCACTTTCGGCGCTAGCACCGCAGAGAATCGTTCCCAGGTTTGCTGCGACAACACCCCATCATCTAGTACGCCAGCGGCATGCACCAGTCCAGCCAACGGAACCGACAGCGTGGCGTCTATTTTTTGAAACAGTGCCTGAGCTTCGGTCACTTGCGATACGTCGGCAAGGAAAACCTCGACTTGTACTCCCTCCTTTTGGAGCTGAGCCATGGCCAACTTCGCTTTCTCCGAAGGGGCTTGCCGGCCCACCAGCGTGAGGTGGGTAGCGCCGTGTTCAGACAGAAAACGAGCTACCTGCAAACCAAGCGCGCCTAAGCCCCCAGTGATCAGGTAATTATGGTTGGGTTTGATGGTTGACGGGGTTTCTGTCGCTTGGTATTTACCCACTTCAGGAAGAGACAGGACAACCTTACCAATATTTTTTGCTTGCGCCAGGTATTGAAAAGCCTCTACTGCTTGTGAAAGAGGAAAGTTGGTAACGGGTAACGCCTTGAAAATGCCTTCTTCAAAACCCGCAGTCATTTTGGCTAACAGCGTAGCATACAAGGCCGGAGTTTTGCGGCATTCATCTCCCAAGTCGAAAGCAAAGTATTCAACATCAGGTCGCTCGTTTTTCATTTGCTCCGGACTCCAAATATCAATTTTCCCGATCTCAACAAAGCGTCCATTTTTCGCCAGCACTTCGAGGCTTTTGGGAATGTATTCTCCCCTCAAACTATTCAGAACGATGTCGACACCTTCGCCATGCGTGAGCGTTTTCACTTGCTGGGCAAAATCCAGCGAGCGGGAATCCATGATATGTTCTATGCCTTGTGATTTCAGGAAGTCCCACTTACCCTTGCTGGCGGTGGCAAAAATGGTGGCTCCAGCTCGTTTAGCCAATTGCAAAGCCGCTTGCCCTACGCCGCCTGCGCAAGCATGAATAAGAATACGGTCGCCTTCCTTTATTTTCGCCAACTGTTCCAGCCCATACAAGGCCGTTAGAAACACGGTTGGCAGCGCAGCCGCTTCTTCCCAACTGAGTTGGTCTGACTTCCGGGTGATGAACGAAGTAGGAACGGTAATCAGGCTTTTCATACAGCCTTGCGGAGCCGAGGCAATCACGGCATCACCCACACGATATCCTTCTACGCCTTCGCCCACGACTACAATTGTACCGGAACACTCAAAGCCCAATGGTTGATCTTTGGCGTCATGAATGCCTAGCTGCTCGCTATATTCTTTCAACATGCCCAAGGTGTGGAGCACGTCTTTGAAGTTGAGCGCACTAGCAGAAACCGCTATTTGTACCTCTCCTTGTTGGGGTGACTGAGGCGTATAGGCCACTACTTCTAAGTTTTGCAACACCCCATACTCCTTGATTCGTAATTGAAAAGGGCTTGAATCGGGTATGGACAAGGAAGTTTTGTCGGACTGAATGCGCACTAGGCGAGCCACAAAACGGCTTTCGCCCCGGTAAGCAATCTGACTTTCCCTATCAGGTAGCCAAAGCTCTTCGAACAGCCTATCCGTTTCTACTTTTATTTTATTCGGGTATGTTTGGGGATCCAGATCTACACATACAGGTTTATAGGCCGGTTGTTCAGCCGCTAGAGAAGAGCGCATTCCCCAAAGGGTGGCTTGCTCTACATGCATGGCTTCAAAATTACTTTCTACTGCTTGTGCCCCACGGGTAACCAGCCAGATTCGAGGCGGTTCTTTCCGGGATGTGGCTTCCCAGTTGACTTTTGTCAGCGCCTGCACCAGGTGGAGGGTGCTTTGCAAACCTTCCTGTTTTTCGGTTTGGTCCAGTCCCCAGAAATTGATGATGCCGCATAAGGCCGGGAATCCATCGCCTAGTTCGTCCAGCAGTAAATCATCCCAGGCCCCTACTTTCGTAAAGTCCAAGTCATTTTTGTATACTTCGATCACCCGCTCCTGTTGTGCTTGCAGCTTTTCAGCGATGCGTTCTCCCCAGCCACCCTTGTCGGAAAGAATCAACCAACTGGCCGGATCTTGTACCGCTCGCTCGGCTTTGGTGAGCAACACTTCCCGCTCCTGCTGAAGCTGCCATGCGGGCGCATACAACATCTTTTTGTTAATTTCTTGGTTGGGTCGGAGTTGATTGCGGTGTACCCGCAGCAGTTTTAATCCTCGTACAAAGGCTATCAATTCTCCCTGCTCATCCATCAGATGCAAGTCAGCCGTAGAGACGCGATGCGTTGCATCTCCACCCGTGCGGATGAGGTGTGCCCAAACCCTGGCTCCTGGTTGTTGATACACCTCCATCGCCGATACGCCTACTGGCAAGAAAGTCTCTCCTTTCGTAGCGGGCGTAAGCAGCGCGCCAAAAGTCTGAAAACAGGCATCAAGCAGGGCAGGATGAAACTGGTAATTCACCAGCTCAGCACTTAACTTAGTGGGAAGGTGGATTTCGGCCACGGCCTCTTTGTTGGAGTACCAGATATGCTCTATCCCCTGAAAGGCTGGCCCATAGTGCAAGCCCGCCGCTGCCACTTCCTGATAATGCACTTGCTTGCTTTTTTCCTGGGTACACCGAGATTTGATCTCGGTCACTGTGTCCGATGGAGAAGCCAGCTTGTCTTGTTTCCCCCAGTGGATTTTTCCTGAGGCGTGCAGTTTCCAGATCGGTTCGAAGGATGCGGACGGCGGGTTACTTTCCTCTTCTGCTGGTTCGAACAGGCTATGAATCTGAAAATCATACGTATCCTTATCCGCTGCTGCCTGTAAAGAGCATTGCACCAGCGTTTCGCTTTCGGGTGAAAGCGTTAGAATTTCTCGGATAGCAACGTCTGATACATATAAATTAGCTGATTTTCCTGCGTCAGATTTATTGATGGCAGCCCCAGCCGCCAACGCCATTTCGAGGTAAGCCGCTCCGGGAACCACAACGCTATCATACACGCGGTGATCCGAGAGGAAGTCCGGTTGATGGCTGTAAAGGAAGGATTCGAAATGCAAGGAGGGCGTAGGCTGTTTTGCCAGATGAATCCGTTTGCCCAAAAGCGGATGACTGACTTGATTTTTCCTACTTGTCTTCTCCGTGATTTTAACCTGTCTTTCCCCCGACTCGATCCAATAGCGCTGACGCTGGAACGGATAATTGGGAAGCCTGACTTTGGTATGATTGGAGCCTTTTTCAAAATTTGCCCAATGGAATGGTATTCCGTTGGCAAAGAGCATTTGAATGGTTCGCAATAATGGCCACCAGTTGGTAATGCCTTGCTGCAAACCAGAAAGCCAAATGATCTCGTCGGTAGAGACGCTCTCTTTTCCCTTAGCCGAAAGTGGCGTACTGGGTCCTATTTCCAGACAAATGGAACATTTTTCTTTTTTAAGTATCGCTATACTTTCATTTATCCGAATCGGAGCCGATACCTGGCGCACCCAATACGAGGCAGTAGCCATCTCTTCTCCGATAAGCTCTCCGGTTATTCCCGAAACAATTCTCTTTTGCGGGGTATGATAAGTAATTTCTTGGGCAACTTTCTCAAACGCTTCTGACGTGGACGCGGTATTGTCCAGGCGGCTGCGGTACACGACCAGTTTCAGCGCCTCTTCAATACTGAACACATCGGCCATACAAGCGGCAATATATTCTCCTATGCCATGGCCCAACAGCAAACCAGGCGCAACACCCCACGATACCCAGCATTGGGCGAGCGCATAGCCAAGGGCAAAGCTCCCCGCTTGGCGGTACGTAGGTTCGATCAGTGGCTGGTCATTGTCCCATAAAACAGACAGAAGTGACTTCTGTAAATAAGGTTTCAATAAGTCATCACACTGTTGTAAAGTTTTACGGAAGAGTGGTTGTGTCGCATACAATTCTTTCCCCATTTGGGTATAGAACGAGGCCTCTGCTGGGAACAGAAAGGCTACTTCGGGCACTTGCGGGCTGGTCTCACTCAGCGACAATGCCACGGCTTGTTTGCCTTGCAAAAAGTTTTCCAACGCCTGACAAAAGCTTTCACGGCTTTCGCTTATGATCGACAGGCGATTTTGCAGATGCGCTCTTCCTGTGGCGGCGGTATAACAAATATCAGCGAGAGAATCAGCACTATTGGAGGAGAAGTAAGTCAAATATCTTTTGGCCAACTCCTGAAGTGCCGGCTTTGTCTTGGCCGATAAAACCAACAAATGAAGCGGTCTGTCAATGGCTACGCGCTCCTTTTTTACCAATGGCGCATCGGTTAGGATCGCGTGGGCATTGGTGCCGGTGAAGCCGAAAGAGCTAAGGCCAGCAAACCGACCCTTGGCTTCGCGCGGCCAGGGCGTATTTTCTTTGGCAACGACAATGGGAATTTCATCCCAGGGAATGTAAGGGTTGGGCGGACTGTGGTGCAGGTTCTGCGGAATGGTGTCGTGCTGCATAGCCAGAACGACTTTTACCAATCCACACAGCCCTGCCGCTGGCTCAGTATGACCAATATTGGTTTTTACCGAGCCAATGATGAGGGGATTGGCTTTGGTACGCGCTTTTCCCAGGGCATTGTTCAAAGCGCCAACCTCGATTGGATCGCCCAGCGAAGTGCCAGTTCCGTGCGCTTCTACATAACTTATATCGCCAGGTGCTACGCCCGCTTTCGCCAAGGTTCTTGTAATCAACATCTCCTGCGAGGGACCATTGGGCACCGTTAGCCCACCGCTGGCTCCATCTTGATTTACTCCAGTGGCACAAAGGACGGCCAGGATAGGATCGTTGTCTTTTTGCGCATCCGATAAGCGCTTTAAAAAAATAGCCGTACAGGCTTCTGATCGCACATAGCCATTGGCATTGGCCGAAAAGCTCTTGCACAATCCGTCAGTTGAGAGCATATCGCCCTGGCTCCCGGCAATATTCAACTCTTCGGAAATGATGAGATTAACGGTTCCGACAATGGCTGCGCTAGACTCCCCGTGTCTGAGACTTTCACACGCAAAATGAAGCGCCACCAACGAGGCCGAACAAGCGGTATCCATCGAAACACTGGGGCCTTTTAAGCCCAGCGTATATGAAATCCTGCCCGAAGCCGCACTGAGCTGTGTGCCAGTGGCGCTATACAAATTAATATTCTTGGGATCGCGTTTGCCTTCTTTCACGTAATACTCGGTATTGCGTATACCGATGAACACACCGGTATCACTGCCTTTGAGCGCCTGCGGAGATTGCCCGGCATTTTCCAAAGCCTCCCAGATTACTTCCATCAATACGCGCTGTTGCGGATCCATTTCGGTTGCTTCCTTGGGCGAAAGACCAAAAAACTGGGCATCGAACGAATCAAAAAAATCGATAAAGCCACCGTGCCGATTGGATACCATTCCTGGCTTCTTTTCAGGAGAATAAAACTGCTCTACATTCCAGCGCGAGGCGGGAACCTCCTCAATGGCATTGATGGCGTGGATTTGCAAGGCCCAGAAGTCTTCGGGCGTCATGGCTCCGCCCGGCATGCGGCAAGCCATGCCTACAATGGCAATTCGGTCGATCGTGTTTGAGCCATCAGTTGCTTGTTTTGCTTCATGCGCGTCCGGCTGCTCCATTTTATCAGCGGGAACCAGCTTCAGTACATCGATGAGCAGGTAGTTGACGAGCAGGTCAAGCCTTGGATAATCGAACAACAAAGTCGTTCGCAACGAACAAGCCAGTTGGGTTTCTAAGGCTGATTTAAAATCGACCGCTTGCATGGAATCAGTGCCTAAGTCAATGAAGCTCTGATCGACCGTGATCTCTTCGGGGGAATCTAAGGCTAGAAATTGTGCCAGTAACTGCCGAATAAAATCAGCCAGTATTTGTTTTCTTCGCCCCGGAGGATTCTGTTGAAGTGTGGTAAGAATAGGTGTAGAAGACATTTGAATTTCGTTGAATTAGGATTAATAGAACACAGACTCCTCTAAGGGCTTTTTCCCAGCAGGGTCTCCGCAGGGACCCTGCGTTCGCTCCGCTGATAATTACCAAAGGGCAATATTTAATAGTATAACCATCCAACGGCAGCGATCCCGGCGGGGAACCGCGACCGCCAAACGCAGGATCCCTACGGAGCTACGATTAGGACACAACTACCCGCTTACCCGCTCCAGGGGAGCGCCCTGTTTATAGCGACGAATAAGTCACAGTTCTGGCTCCATAGGAGCCTCCTGTGTTCTATTTCAGTTAAATTGAGGAGGCTCCTATGGAGCCAAGTCCGGTTTCTGAACAGATTTTCTACAAACAGGGTGCTCCGATGGAGCAGTTAGGCTGCTTAAAAAAAGGTGTCCTAATCGTAGCCCTGCGGAGACCCGGCTGGCAAGTAAACTCTTCAACTTTTTTCCCAGCAGGGTCTCCGCAGGGACCCTGCGTTCGCGCCGCTGATAATTACCAAAGGGCAATATTTAATAGTACAACCATCCAGCGGCAGCGACGGTCGGCCGCTGCCGTCCCTGCGGGGAACCGCGACCGCCAAACGCAGGGTCCCTGCGGAGACCCTGCTGGGAAGTAAACTCCTCAACTTATAAACTCCTCAACTTACCTAAGGGTGCAAGACAGCTAAGGTTACTTCACCCTTCGACGTCCCGGTTTTGTCATCATTGAAATAGCAATACGTATTGATGAAAGTACATTTAGCTGTTCTCTTGATGGCGCTAATGCCAAAAGTGCCGTGAAAGTGCTTGGCATTCAACTGGCTTTGATAGCTCGAACTGATCCTGGCAATCAGGAAGTTAGAGAGCTGTTTCTCAAAATAGGAGTCAATGTCAAAGACACTCAATTCGGGGATCAGGTTATTTTTAATGCAATACCCTAAATGGAGGTAGGCTATTTGGTTATAACAGATGTTATACTCTACGGCATTGAAGTGCCCCGTATCATCGATGTAGCAAGAATCCCCGATGGCGAATTCCCCTTTTATAATAAGCCCTTGAACTCCCTGTTCTTCTTCCTGTTGGAAAACAGCTTTTTTCAGATAGTGGCAATGTTGTCGATAAGGCGTCAACACTTTTTGTAAAAATGCCTCATCAATCTCTGAAAGGATATACTTTTCTGCTGAGAGTGCTTTTTGTGCTTCCATGATTATTTATTTTTCAAGTCCGATATAAAAAGGTGCGTCATCATAGATCCCAATGCGGTAGCTTTTACTTTTCTCCCCCTTGGGCAGCGAAGAAGCCTTATGTAGTAAGTATCGATTATCCCATATAATCAGGTCGCCTTCTTCCCAGGTATGCTTATGGACATGTTCTTCCTTTTCGATAAACTCAAAAAGGGCTTTCATCACCTTCTCGTTTTCTTCGTAGCTCAGTCCTACCAATTTGGTCGTGAAGCCACTATTGAGGTACAGAATTTTATCCTCGGTCACCGGATGTTGGATAACGGCTGGGTGGAAAACGGGCGGCACTTCGTTGTGAATACGCTCGAGCAGTTCAAGGAGAGAGCGGTCAATATCAGTCGCTTGCACTTTATACCGCAGCTTTCCTTCGTGTACAGCCGTGGCGCCTTCAACGTAGCTTTTCAACTCAGCTGGCAGCAGGTTATACACCTTGTGCATATCTATATAATAGGTCTCCCGAAGTGTTTTAGGGAAAACCTGTGGCAAAATAGAGGTAAATGAAAGCGGCTTCTTTTCAAAAGAGCAGTCGGTGTGCCAGTACCGCCCCGTTCCAGATACGCCAACCTTTTTGCCATCGTCTTCCTCTACGTTGGAGGAGACAAAAATTTCAGGGTAGTCAGGATGGTGGTAATTGGTTTGGAAATACACTTGTGGCCTTCCGAGTTTTCTGGTAAAAGCGACATACGCTGAAGGTGAAAGCTCTTGTCCACGCAGGGTAATTAACTTGTTGCGGTAAATCAACTCACGGATTGTTTGTAGTTCCGGGGCATCCGGTGTGAGTGATTTTACATCCAAGCCTTTGATCTCCGCACCAATTTCTCCTAGTTTTGCTTCCTTAATTTCAATTGTCTGTGCTTCCATTGTTGTGATTGTTAGATAATTTAGAATGATGGGTTGATGAGTAGATGTGAAGATGAGTAGATATGCGGATGAGTAGATGAATTCTATTGATTCATCAATTCTGTAAGTTAAGTATGGATAGCACATCTACTCATCAACTTAGTTGACTAACCTGTCTTGTCCTTCCCAATAGGGTGCTCTCAGGGTTCTTTTCAATAGTTTTCCGCTGGGGTTTCGAGGCAAAGAATCGACGAAGGAGACGGACTTGGGCAGTTTGAAATCTGCGATCCGTCCGCGGATGAAATTGATTAATTCCCGCTGTGTGAGGACGTGCCCTGGTCGTACCACCACAAAAGCTTTTACCGCTTCGCCCCATCTTTCATCGGGCACGCCAATCACAGCTACTTCGGCGACCGCTTCATGCTCGCTCAATAGTGCTTCAATTTCTGCCGGGAAAATATTTTCTCCCGCATAAATAATCATGTCTTTCATGCGGTCGCACACATACACATAGCCTTCTTCATCTATATAGCCGGCATCGCCGGTATGCACCCAGCCATCCATCAACGTTTCCTGGGTAGCTTTCTCATTTTTCCAATACCCCAGCATATGCGAAGGCGATTTGAGGCAGATTTCGCCTGTTTGATTGGCAGCCAACACCTGGCCTTCAGGACTGATGATACGCGCTTCCACGCCTGGCAAGGGTTTTCCAGCAGATTTCATTGGCTTGCTCTCATCAAACCGATGGTCTTCGGGACGTAAACAAACCGCCATGTTACCGGTTTCGGTCATGCCATAGATTTGAAAAAAGTCGCAGTCAAATGTTTCCATGGCTTTATGCATCAAAGCGGGCGCAATGGGAGAACCACCGTACAAAAAGCCCTGGACTGAGGAAAAATCGGTTTGCTGACAAGATGGCTCAGCCAAAACAAATTGGATCATCGCAGGCACCATGGCCACCTTCGTAATTTGATATCGTTCAATCAGTTCCAAAGCTTTCCAGGCAATAAAAGTGTCGATAATAATGCCTTGTGCCCCCGCAACCAACCCTTGTACAGCCCACCAAAGCCCACCAATATGAAACATGGGCAGTGAAAGCAACAGTTTGTCTTGAGGGTTGAGCGACATCCACACATCGTTCTTTTCTCTCATTCCTTGCATTAGCCTGAAAAAGCTATAGTGGGGCAACTGTACTCCCTTCGGATGTCCGGTGGTGCCACTCGTGTACATTTGAACGACCGCATCTTCAGGAGAATACGTCAGGTTGAGAGGCGTTTCGTTTTGTGCCAATCGCCAATGCAGGTAAGAAGTCCACCGTGGGTTATTGCCGCCAACAGTGATGATTGTCTTTACGGTAGTCAGCTCATGGGCTATTTGCTCTACCGCAGGGAAAAAACTTTCTCCTACAAACAGCACTTCTGCTTCTCCATTATTTAAGATATAGAGAATTTCTTGTGCCGCTAGTCGCCAATTAATGCCGATCAGTACTGCCTTGGCTTTGGCACAACCAAACAAAATTTCATAACTCACCTCGCTGTCTTTGCTGAAGATCGCCACGCGTGATTTTGGACGGATGCCTTCTGCCAACAAGCCATGGGCCACTTGATTGGAATATTGGTCTAACTGAGCAAAAGTTAATGTACGCGCTTCGAAAACAAAGGCAATGGCATCACCTCGGTTTTGGGCCTGCCAGCAAGCAACGTCTGGGAGTGTTTGAAAATTGAATTCTTCCATAAAAACAGGGTAAGCAGCCACCATACATGTGACAACTTCCTATGGCTAATTTGAACAGTGGAAAGATGGATAAGCGCCCTGTATGCCAAACTTTGACACGACTCATACTACCCAAAGTATTATTTACCTTAAAGGCTTGGATTTGCTTTTAGCTTCGTTTCCTTGCTAAATAATTACAAAAATTAGCCATAAGTAAACAGCTATGGTAGAATTTATTTGCTGGATATAATAAAAAATGGAAAGGGGTTGATTGCATTAAACAACATACAAGGAGAGCCCCCAATGCTTGTTTGTATTAGGGGCTCTCGTTCAATTATGTTGGACTAAAATCAGCTTTTAGAACTTTACTTGTACACTAAGGACAGGCAATAACTGGCCTCTCTTATTTTCTACAATGGCTGGAACACCACTTGGAGGGTTGTCAACATAAGTAATATCCCGAACGTTGGCTCTATCCGTCACATTTTGAATCTCTAAACGAATCTCAAAAGTACTTTTAGGCTTGTTTATGGTGTAGCTTGCTTGAAAATCCGTTCTGAAATAATCCTTTAGCCGATTCTGATAGGCTTGATCTACGATTCCGACTTCGTAACCACTTTGAATGGATTTGGCCAAATCAATAGGAATAAACCTTTGTCCTCCAGCCATTACCCCTCTTAAATTCAAATTAAACTTTCGGTTTGTTCCTATAATAAAGTCTTTACCCACCAATAGATTAACTACGTAATTGGCATTATACAGGGTATTGCGTTTGATGCCATCTCCTCCCACATATTTTGATTCAAACAAGGATACGTTGGTGGTGAAGTAATAATTATTACTTAAAAACTTTTCCAACGTAAGCTCCACGCCATAGTTTTCTCCGGTGCCTTTATTCACCAACGAATACGGAGTAAATCCTTTGGTCGTATTAAGAATAGAGAAGCCTGTACTATCTTTAACCGGAACATTATATAAATCCTGGTAATACACTTCGGCTCTGAAATGCAGGTTTCGGGTAATATAATTGTCGTAGCCGAGTACATAATGCCTTGCTTTAGAAAAGTCAAGGTTGCGGTTGGACTGCACCATATTTCCATTAACTGCCTGTTTGGAAAGATAAATGGCTAATCCTTCGCGTCGGCTATGAATGCCAAAACCAGCACTGATGGATTGCTTCTCATTCAGCGCCCATTTCAGTGCTGCCCTTGGTTCGATAGAGCTCTGTTGATTCAACAAGAAGTTCATGTAGTGCAAGCCTGCATTGACCGACAAACGCTCGTTGATGCGAAAGCGCCAGGTGCCATAGCCCTGCACCACACCCGTGTTGCCGTTCTCATTGATCTCATCTACCAAGCTACCAGCCTTACCATTATAGGCTTGCGATAGCAAGTCATATCCGAGGTAACTGTATATGACGCCGGCCCGGACTAAATGCTTTGCATTAAATTTATGATTCAACATAAAAGAGGCTCGGCCTGTGTAATCCTTGAAGCTTTCATTGTTGACCAGCAGATTGGGGGTAGATGGCGTGGGTACATCTCGCCGAAAATCGGTTTTGGCAGCTGAAAAGGAGACCGTACTTTCTGCATAGGTCTTCTCGCTAAAGTTAACATTATGTGTCAACCCTATAATGCCTAAATCATACCCAAACTTCTCATTTTTTACTCTAACCGTCGTTCCGTCAGGCCGTTTTCCTTCTTCATACTCATTGATATTACTGGATCCTCCGATGCCAAAAATCGAAAAATAACCGGCCTTCTTGGTTGGCAAATACACTTTAAAGGAAAGATCCTGAAAGATGGGGAGCGCATTTCCTACGAGTTTTATCCCTAAATTATTGAGCAGAGCTAACGTAGAATACCGATAATTGGCCAGATAGGAAGCCTTTCCTCCTTTTTTGAAAGGGCCTTCAACAGCAGCCTCTAACCCAAGAACACCCGCACGGAAGGCATACTCTCTTTTTTGATTGTTTCCCTTGCGTAACTTGATATCAAAAACACCCGACAACGCGTTTCCATACTCTGCTGCAAAAGCGCCCGTAGAAAAATCGGAGTTAGCTAACATATTACTGCTCAGAATACTAACCGAACCACTCGAAGCGCCTTGATCGGTAAAGTGGCTAGGGCTAGGCACCTCCACCCCTTCTACTTTCCACAACAGACCTTTGGGTGAATTTCCACGAATAATGATTTCATTGTCTACATCATCTGCTCCTCCGCCACCCACGACACCGGCAAAGGTGGTAACCATACGAGACGGGTCATTGAAAGTACCGGCGTACTTACTGGACTCTTCAATAGAAAAGGTACGGCTGCTCACGGTAGAAAACTCATTCTGCGCCTGCCCTCTATTCATCTTATCTTCGGGAGTAATGACAGCTTCGTCCAGGGTGATAACCGATTCGATTAGATCAACCGTGAGAACCACTTCCTTCCCACTGGAGATCGTCACATTGGGCAGCGCCATCGATTCGTAACCTATGTAACTAAAAACGATATTGTATTGACCAATGGGTACATTAGCGATTTTAAAACTACCATCCACTTCTGAAACTGTTCCGAGCATCGGACTTGTCCCTTGAATGATAACATTTACTCCAATCAACGGAGCTTGTGAGTCTTTATCTCTGATTGTACCTCTTACCGTTTGGGTGAAGGTTTGCGCAAAAAGCTGCTGACTAAAGAGAATAAGGGAAAGAAAAATGAGGCGTTTGATCATTGTCAATTGAGAATTAGCTGGAAAATTAGGTTGTCAAAATATGAGTTAATTGTTAATTGTTAATTGTTAATTGTTAATTGCGTTCCACGCCGGGTATAATTGTTAATTGTTAATTGTTAATTGTT
>JAZKGK010000124.1:0-3317 GCA_040385915.1 Bacteroidota bacterium | reverse complement strand
TTTTATCAGCTCCGTAGCGTAGGGTTTAAACCCTACGCTACGGAGCTGATAAAACGACCAAATTGATTCGTATCCTATCATTACACCCTACAGTATTTTACAAAAAAAAAGCATTTCTCGCAAGGACGCACTCGTTTTAACGGGTAATCATCACCTTCTTCCAAGTCGTTTCCTTACCTATGGTGACTTGGAGTATATACAAACCCGCAGGCAAATGCTGAATTGGCAATAGAATTTCCTTATCTTTTTCAACTGGAAAGAGCTGATTCAACACTATTTGCCCATTGGGATTGAATAAGACGCATGGGATCGTTGCTACTGGCGTACCGTGATGCCATTGAAGGCGCAACCAATCTTGCGCTGGGTTCGGGGAGACCGTCCAGCCATTTTTCTTGTTTTCTTCCAGACCCGTAACCAGGAATTCGAAGCCTTCGGATATAGCACTAGAGCGGCAAATAGCATCGTTGTTGGCTACTTGCACGGTATAAATGCCACTTTCATGAATGGTAATAGAACGCGTATTAGCCCCTTCTATGGGTTGCCCATCTTTAAACCATTGGTTATAACTACTAGTGCTAGAAGTCAGTATCCAACCCTGGGCTGTAATAAAAGGACGAACGGGAATGATGCAAAAAAAGCTATCTACAGTAGCGGAATTATAAATGGCATTGCCTGATTGCATGGCTCTTACGCGTACTTGCCCTACACCCAGTAAGGTAATCAAATTGCCTTTCAAAGTAACCGGCCCTGATAATAAGCTCAAATTGACGGGCTGACCTGAGTTGGCCTGCGCAGTTAAAGTAAAATCACTACCTCCTTGCATTCGATCAGAAAGGTTGCCCAAGGTGATGATTTGGTCAATTTTGCTCACATTGAATGAATGACTCACGTAAGGAGCACTATTGTATTCGGCATTGCCCGCTTGATAAGCCCGAACAGTAATCAAGCCCGCCGCTTTAATAGTAATGTAGTTATTAGAGATAGTAGCCGCTCCTCCGGCAACCGTCATTTCTACTGGTAAGCCCGAATCAGTAGTGGCATTCAGCTTGAACGGTGATTCCAACATTGTCCGGTTGGGCAGGGAATTGAAGGCAATGGTTTGGTTGGCTTTATTAATATTCAATACTCTATCAACTGGCAAAGCGTCGTAATAATCATCATTTCCCTCTTGCATGGCACGAATAGTTACCTTTCCCACCCCCGTTAGCGTAATCACATGGGCAACAATAATGGCAGGACCCGATACTACACTAAAGCTAATCGGCAATCCTGAACTGGCGGTAGCCACTAATTCAAATGGATCATCCTTGAAGCGCTTGTCGGTAAGTGGATTAAAAGTGATCGTTTGACTGGTTTTGGTAAATGCTGGAGCAACGTTAAAAGAATTCCTTGAATAACCATTTCTCGCACAGAAAAGGGTTGACAACAGAAAAAGCAGCAAGTAAGCAGGTCTATTCATAGCAAAAAGTATAGCTCAGGATTCTTACCCGCTAAGAAAGAAGAGTTGAACGAGAAAAATCGGGCAGATTAAAGCGCTTTATTACAGCGTTGGAATTTCAGCACAAACACGTCCGCAGAGGAAAAGTCGTTGAAGAAAATGCCGAAAAACAACCACCGCAAATTCAAATATTCTCGAATATTTCGTTAGGAAACTTCCTGGGTGTGTGTACCTTGGGACAATGAAAGCAGCTATATATGAAAAATACGGATCACCAAGTGTCCTCCAGATCAAACAAGTAGAAAAGCCTATTCCTAAAGACAATGAAGTACTGATAAGAGTATATGCAACAACCGTTAATCGAACCGATTGTGCTATGCTTCGAGCAAAACCTTTTATTATGCGGTTTTTCACAGGCTTACTCAAACCAAATAAGCCCATTCTCGGAACCGATTTTGCCGGTAAGATTGAAGTGGTAGGTAAAGACGTTACCTTGTTTAAAGTGGGGGATAAAGTTTTTGGGCTTGATGACAGTGGTTTAAGTTCTCATGCCCAATACATGACATTGTCCGAAGATAAAGCGCTAGCTACCATACCAGATAACATCACCTATGAACAAGCAGCAGCCAGTTTGGAAGGAGCCCATTATGCCTATAATTTCATTAATAAGGTGACCCTGACCAGTGGACAAAAAGTTCTCGTGAATGGTGCAACAGGAGCGATTGGTTCTGCCGCAGTTCAGCTTTCAAAATATTTTGGGGCAGAGGTGACTGCCGTTTGTAATACGAAAAATATAGACTTAGCAAAATCGATCGGAGCAGATAAAGTAATTGATTATACAAAAGAGGATTTTACGACTTCTAATAAAAAATACGCTTTCGTTTTTGACGCAGTCGGCAAAAGCTCATTTGCCAAGTGTAAACCATTGTTAGAGTCAGGCGGCGTATATATTTCATCAGAACTAGGTTCGATGGTTCAAAACCCTTTTCTCGCACTCATTACACCAATAATGGGCAACAAAAAAGTCATATTTCCTATTCCTACGGACTGTAAAAGAAGTGTGCTCTTCATCAAAAAACTCACTGAGGAAGGAAAGTTTCAAGCAGTGATCGATAGAAAATATCCACTGGAAGGAATTGCCGAAGCCTATATATATGTTGAAACAGGAGAAAAAACCGGAAACGTTGTAATCACTTTGGAAGATAATCACAGCGGCTAACTATTGGGTGTACTCAAAAGCCAGGGGATTATTAGCAAAGAAAGGAATGTATAGTCGTGCCGCTGCTGGTTGTTTAGGTGATTGAGGTAGTTTGTTAGCTGCAAAACAGGCTGACTTTACTGTATTTGGGCTATTTGGGGTTTATGAAATACTGCATTTATACAAAATATATACGCGCTTGGTACGACAATAAAGAAGTTAGCAGTCATTTACAGACCAGCATGGTGGCTCTAGCAACCCGATAAAACTTCAATAAAATCTGTTATTTTAGCAAACAAATACTAATCTAAAAAAATTAATGAATAAGTACGTAAATTTTATATCAGACGAACATTTATTAGAATGTATAGGCAATCTTCACAAGTCTTATTTGAAAGCAAAAAACAACATTAACAAAAAAGAATTTTACAGAAATAAAATTGATATAATTAAGCTTACGTTTGATGGTAAATTAAACAACATCAGTGAAGAAGCCCTTATACAATCTGAAATTTTACGACAAATAGACAAGTCAATAAACAATTCTATCGGCACTTTTCACGAACAAATCTTAGGCGGGATTGAAGGATATCAAATTGGTAATTTTAGTGGTTTTGATATTAAAGCAAACGATGATAGTCTATTTGCAGAAATAAAGAACAAACATAATACCATGAGTAG
>JAZKGK010000123.1:0-4776 GCA_040385915.1 Bacteroidota bacterium | reverse complement strand
ATTAGGAAGGTGTATGAATAACGTTTTTATGTTTGGCGTGAACAAGTATAGCAAACAGGCACGATAAGCGGATAAGATAAGGAAGATTGTTTTGGATAACAAATAAGGAAGATTTACTTTGGAGGCGTTGACAAAAAGACTCATGCGAATGACTAAATACCGGGCATTGCTACGCTAACACTTAATCTGACTCATCTAACCCGTTTTATGGATATTCAAACACTCTATCAGAAGGCAATCGTGTTTGCTGCTGGCAAGCACGTAGAAAAGCAACAACTCATTCCAGGAACCAACCTTCCGTATGTGGTTCACTTAAGCAATGTGGCCATGGAAATTTTATTGGCTTCTGCGCATACTGCCCAATTTAATCTAGCGCTGGCTATTCAGGCAGCCTTACTGCATGACGTCCTGGAAGACACGGCTACTGCTTGGGAGGAAGTAGAAGGCACTTTTGGGCTAGAAGTGGCTCATGCGGTTTTGGCTCTGACTAAAAACGAGTCACTATCCAAAGAACAACGAATGTCCGACAGTTTAGTACGCATCAAACAGCAGTCTCCAGAAGTCTGGGCTGTGAAACTGGCTGACCGTATTACTAACCTGCAACCTCCGCCAGCTTATTGGGACAAAGCCAAACGATTGCAGTATCAGGCCGAAGCCCGGCTCATTTGGAATGAACTGAAAGAAGGGAATGACTTTCTGGCCAACCGCTTGCTGGCGAAGATTGAGGAATACACCAACTATATTAGCTGACTCGTTCCGTTTTTTCTTTATCTTAATTACCGGATTTTATACAAACCTTTCTTTATTCATCCATACACATGGCAAGCACTGTTCCCCACTCGCAGACCAATATAACAGCCATAGACAAACCTCGGCTTAATTTCTGGCAGCTCTGGAATATGAGTTTTGGCTTTTTGGGTATTCAGTTTGGCTTCGAATTGCAAAACTCCAATGTCAGTCGGATTTTCGAAACCCTGGGTGCGAACAAAGACGAAATTCCGCTCCTCTGGATTGCCGCACCCGTGACTGGCTTACTCGTGCAGCCAATTATTGGTTACTTGAGCGACCGTACCTGGCATCCGTACTGGGGGCGCAGGAGGCCCTTTTTCTTCGTTGGAGCTATTTTAGCCACGCTGGCGCTGGTCGTCATGCCCAATTCCTCCGCCTTGTGGATTGCTGGCGGCATGCTCTGGATTCTGGACGCTTCCATCAATATTTCCATGGAGCCTTTCCGCGCTTTCGTGGGCGATAAACTGCCTGCCACTCAGCGTACGGCTGGGTTTGCGATGCAAAGCTTTTTTATTGGGGTCGGTTCGGTCATTGCGGCTCTGTTGCCCTGGGTATTTACCAATTGGTTTCACCTGAGCAATACTGCCGAAAATGGAGTCATTCCTCCCTCGGTGCGCTGGTCTTTTTACCTGGGTGCCTTTGCCTTCCTGTCAGCGGTGCTGTATACGGTATTTACGACTAAGGAATTCCCGCCGGAAGACATGCAGAAGTTCAAGGAAGAAAATGCCAAAGTCGGGGTTTGGGACGGACTGAAGGAGTCATTTCTAGGTATCTTTCATATGCCTACGACGATGCGACAGTTGGCGCTGGTGCAGTTTTTTACCTGGTTTGCCTTGTTCTCGATGTGGATTTATTCTACCAATGCTGTCACCAGCAATATCTATGATATGAAAGTGAGTAAGTCCCTGTATACCAAGATGGAGACTTATATAAATGCAGTCACGCCTGTCAATGCAAAAGGCCGGAGCGAATTGAATGCCCTGCAAAAGGATATGGAGGAAATTAACCGCTTTCAGTCGGGCGAAGAAAATAAGATCATCACCATCAACATGGCCAATTATTTTGTGTCAAAAGGAAATGCCGATGCCCAGGAAAAAGCCACGCTCGAGCGGGTACAGCAGCAATATAACGACGGAGCGGACTCGCTGGGTCTGAGCTCATCGATACGGAACGGAGTAGCCGCTATTTTCGCGTTTCTACTTCCGTTGATTGCCGCCCGAACCAGCCGAAAGAAAACCCACATGTTGTGCCTGCTCATCGGCGGCCTAGGGCTCTTGTCCCTCAAGCTCATTCACGATCCTTTCTTTATCCACGTATCTATGGGCATGGTGGGCATCGCCTGGGCCAGCATTTTATCCATGCCTTATGCCATGTTGGCGGGAGCTTTGCCAGCCAATAAAATGGGCTATTATATGGGTGTGTTCAACTTCTTCATCGTTATTCCGCAAATTGTGGCGGCTACCATTCTTGGCTATTTCACCATTCATTTATTCCATGGCAATACGCTGAATACAATTACTTTAGGCGGCTGTGCTATGATATTGGCTGGCTTGCTGGTGCTGTTGGTAAAAGACGAACAGTAAGCAATAAGAAAGGCGTCAATTGGATTTCCCTTATCGGAGCAGGGATATCATTCCTTTGTAACGTCGATTGGTATATTGAAGTAAGTAAAAATATACGCCAGTGGAAAATCCTTCCCCGTCCCAACGAAAGTCTCGGGCAGCCGTCTGGAATACACTTACTCCCCAGCGGTTATAAATAAAAACTCCTTCAAACTGTTCCTGACACGTATTGGGAGGCAGGTTTTTGATCTCAAAAAAATCATTCAACAGGTCATTATTTGGTGTAAATACGTTGGGCGGCAGAAAGTCTGAAGCGCTTGTTTGTGCTTTCAAAAGGAGAGCTACCGTTGTCGTATCGGTGTTATCAGGATGGCAACTATTTTCCTGTACAATAAAGTCAATCAAATAGGTAATACTGTCTCTATTCTGAAGGGCTTTGCAGGTGAGCTGCCAGGTAAAGGGTAATGTAAGCGAACCTACTCCCCTGTGCTCTTCAAAGTGCATGCCTGCCTCTTCCAGAGAAAAGCCTCTTCCGCTACCGCTAACCGTTATCGTATCCTGATCATCATCGCTAGCAAGCACTTGAAAAGAAATCATGCTTTCGGGGACATCATCAGTAAAATGCACTACGCGAAAAGCGGTATTATTCTCCAGGCTGGTCTTGATCTGGGGAGGCTGGTTGTTTTCGGACAATACTTTCAGGTAAACCGTCACTGTATCCTTCACATCCTCCTCGCAATGCTTTTCGGTAACAATAAAGTCAACTGTATATGATTTCTCCTTACCTATTCCATCACAAGGCGGCTTCCACGTAAATGGAACAGAAAGATGCCCTTTAGCCACTGCGTGCAGAAAAGACATTCCCTCCAATGGTAAGTCAAATCCTCTTCCAATAGCTGCTAAGGCAATAGAATCTCCGTCTACATCATTTCCGATTACCTGAAAAGTGAGCGAGTCCCCAAAATGAATTTCGGCAGTGAAGTTTGGCAACAAAGGGTCAATTTGAATCGTGGGAACATGGTTCGGTTTGTCTTTGAGTAAAAGCGTTAGCAGTAAAGTATCAGTTTTACCAACCGGGCAACCCTGATCCCGCACCAGCAGGTTCATTAGCAAAGGTTGCCCATCCTTGCTTTCCAGGCAGCCATTCCAGCAGAGTTGCCCCCGCAACGTATCTGCTGGGCCATTCAGGCTGCCAGTTGTGGGAGTGAAGAGAATAGCGGAACTGGTAAAGTTTAATGGTTGCAACATTAAACTGACGGTTGTCGATGAATCCGGATCGATAACCAGTACATCCAGGCATCTTTGGAGCGTATCTTCTATCACCAGGGTATCACCGGGGGTATAGAAAGCTACCTTACCGGGTTGGCGTAGCCAGATTTGAGGAGCCTGATTTTTCTTACAATCCAGTACCATTAGCTGGAAATCTCGTCTTACCGATCCAATCCGAAGGTTATTCCGGTATTCCTCACAGAGTACAGAAAACACGTACAACCCAGTCTGGTTAGCCGTGACCGAAAGTTGCCCACTGCTTGAGTTGACTTTCAAAGGTGCTGCTCCAGGGATAACATGTTGCAGGTCTATGCCGGGGCTCCAAACGGCTGCCGGATAAGTAGGATTGTCAGTAGACCTGGGAAGTGGATTGCCAAAGGAACTATTGCCGATCAAGGGAGTAACCAGGGAATAACGGAGCTCATCTCCATCAGGATCGGTGGCACTGAAATCGAATACGAAAGGCTCGTTGAGGCAAATGTAATCGCCCGTTGGTTTGCTAAACTGCGGAGAAGAGTTATTGAAGTCATTCCCATTTTGTTGGACCGCGGGAAATTCCAGGTAAAAAGCGGAGCCACTTTGATCGGGGTTAACTATATTGGTAATGGCAAAATTCCGGCAACACCGTTCCCAAACGATATAATACCCCTTGGCATCATTGTATTTGTTCGGAGGTAAGGGCAGGCTGGTTGCGTAGCGGATGCGTAGCGTCTTCAGGCTGGCTTTAGCGCAGGTAGGTTCCGTATACTCTACCGATTCGGTCCCTTGCCGGTTTAAAAGCACTTTCTCCATCAAGGTATTATCTCTTTTCCGGAAGATATACACCGTAATGCTGGGATCATCTAGCTGCAAATTGCCGTGTACGGCATCGAAATAGAGATTGACGCGAAGATCATATATGCCTGCTTGTTGCGTGTTACGAACAAGCGCTATTTCTCCGCCTACGATATGGGTGGCCTGAGCACGATGAAACGAAAAGAAGAAAAGGATGAATGAGAAGAAAAGAATATAATGGCATCTACGCCCATGCTTTTGAATGGATTGGTAGACTGACCTGATCGTAAGATAGTTCAATAGAGAAATGAAAAAGCGATTTTCAAGGCTTGGATAAATTTATTCCAAAATACGCCAGTAAAATGATAATCGCTTGCTTAGA
>JAZKGK010000122.1:0-2467 GCA_040385915.1 Bacteroidota bacterium | reverse complement strand
GGAGACCCTGCTGGGAAAGAATATTGGAATAAAGTGACCGAAAAAACGTAAGCTACATAAGGAAACTGCCAAGAAAGAATCTCCACTGCCCATAGTATCTTCTACAGTAATAGCAAAACCTGGGTGCTCAAAGTATCCGTTTACGGTTAATGAATGACCAAGGTCGTTTCCAACTGCTCCAGCGAGGTACCTTTCGTTTCGGGCATCATTTTCCAGGCGAAAACCAACTGAAGCATCATCATGACACTAAAAAACAAGAAGATAGTGCTCCCGCCGAAACGTCCCGCAATGTAGGGAAAGGAAAAGGTGATAATTGCCGCCATCAGCCAGTGGGTAAAACAGCCCAAAGCCTGTCCATTGGCTCGCACTTCGTTGGGAAATATTTCGGAGATAAACACCCATATAACCGCTCCCTGTGAAAAGGCAAAGAACGCGATAAAGCAAAACAGGTAGACTGGCACGGAAAAGCTGCTATTTAAGGCGTGGTATTCTTCCATGTAAAACGCACGAGCAACCAAACCCAACGAAACAATAAGACCAACAGAACCAATTAACATCAGCGTCCGGCGGCCAAAGCGGTCAATGAAGTTCATGGCCAGCATCGTAAAGACCAAATTAACCAAGCCAATTCCTGCCGAAGAAAGCAAAGCGGAACTAGTGCCAAGGCCAGCCATCTCAAAAATGCGGGGCGAATAGTAAATAATCGCATTAATGCCCGAAACCTGGTTGAATATGGCAAAAAGAATGGCCAGCGTAACAGGTGTCTTATACTGCTTGGAGAAAAGGCTTGCATGGTGATTACTGTGGGCATGGTCAGCCGACCGTCTAATATCTGCTAGCGTCGTTTCTGCTGTAGCTGGATCAATGCGTTGCAAGATCGTCCGGGCTTGGTCAATGGCCTGCTTTTTCATCACCAGCCAGCGCGGACTTTCCGGCACTTTCAGAATAGCCAGCATAAATACCAGCGAAGGCAGCGCCTGTACGCCCAGCATCCAACGCCACGAATCAGTACCGATTCCTTGGAGCAGATAATTAGATAAGTAGGCGATAAGAATCCCGAATACGATATTGAACTGAAACAAGCCCACCATCCTTCCCCGTAAATGGGCGGGCGATATTTCAGAAATGTACAAGGGAGCAGTAACCGATGAAGCACCTACGCCAATGCCACCCAGAAAACGGAAGGCCAGAAAGGCATACCAGTCATAACTAAGAGCTGACCCCAGCGCTGATACCAGATAACAGACCGCAATCCAGAAGAGCGTTTGCTTGCGTCCCAGTTTATCGGAGGGAATACCGCCAATCATAGCCCCCAGTACTGTACCAATAAGCGCAATAGAGACGGTAAGGCCATGCTCAAATACATTCAGATCCCAGAAGAGCTGGATTGATTTTTCCGCGCCAGAGATCACTGCGGTATCGAAACCGAATAAGAGGCCACCCAAGGCGACTACAATTGACCAAAAGAGTACTTTATTATGTGTCATGGCTTGTGATGATTTTCTGCTAAGCTAGCAGGACTTAAGAGAATATACCGTTCAATTATTAATCAAAATAATCAAATTCCATATCAAACTAAAATCAAGAGAAAACAACGTATCAATCAAGCCATAAATCCCACAACTGGTTTTATCGTACGCTCCATGCTGGTCTTAGCGTCCACTAAGACCCCCAACCTATTGAGCATCCGCTCAAATGACCCTCCAGCAATCATAGCCGTGAAGTCAATTACTCCTTTTGGGGTGATCGAATGTCAAAACTCTTGGAGGGTGTAAGTTTAAAACTAAGCTGATTTACAGGTTTTAATCGCAGTCGGTTCACCGATGCGGGCGAACCGCCCTCCAAGAGTTAGGGTAGCCTATAAAAACAATCACTCGAAAGGGAGTAATAAGGCGGGGTTAAAAAGGACTGATTGATGGAAGTGTGCTGAATAATGCAAAGGAATTCAAGCGGACGCTTGGCTAATCGTGGGTCTTAGCGGACGCTAAGACCAGGCAAGATCAAGCCATAAATCCCACACCGGCGCTCGCCCAAAATACTGAAAAATCAGTATTTCTTTGATCTAGGCAAATCCCTACATTAGCAAAATCCCCAACAGTGGCCAATAGAGGCTGGTAGCCTAACTCGTTTACTATCCCTATTAAACAAGTCTAAATTTAATTCTATGTCTGAACAACGCTTAACTGATATCGATTTCCCGGCACTCACGCACAACCGTACCTATACTCCGTCGCCCACTGCCTGGGAAGATCAAGTGCTCTACTTTCTCTTGCTCGACCGCTTTTCTGATGGCAAGGAACAAGGCTTTCAGGACAACAATGGACAAACGGTTACTACCGGAACAACTCCGCTTTTCCAATTCGGTGATGCCAACAACGCGATTCAGAGCGAAACAGAAGCGGCTCAATGGAAAGCTGCGGGCAATCGATTTGTGGGAGGAACCTTGAAGGGATTAGAAAGCAAAATT
>JAZKGK010000121.1:0-2813 GCA_040385915.1 Bacteroidota bacterium | reverse complement strand
ACGGTCTTTGGTCTGCTGGTAGGTTCCACTAATCTCCACCGAAAGATGCTTCAACGGCCTGAGCGTCAGGGAAAGTTCGGCTCCGGTGGTGGCGGCACTGCTGTTATTGGCAACCGAATATGCTTTAGCGCCGTTGGGCAAGGTTATAATCTGGCGGATAAATAAATTGTTCAGCTCATTATGAAACACACTGACATTGACCAGCAGATTCTTATTCACTGCGCCCAGATAGTTGATTTCATAACTTTGTATACGCTCCGAAGTAGGGGTAGCTTGGTTGATCTTCAAATTATCGATTACATTGATTACCGAGGGTTGGTTGATAGCCTGGGCAAACAGGAATTTGAGGGAGCTTTTGGAGCTTAGGGCATACATCAGCGCCAATCGCAAGGAAATGTCGGCTTGGTTGGCAAAACTCACGTGCCTGTTAAAGGTCGTATCCCTGGGATTGGCAGCCGAAGGTGCGCCAGGAGAAGAACGGTAGCTGTAACCATACCGAACATCATAATCTAACAAATGGTCGGCTCTGATACCAGCCACTGCCTTCAGTTTCGGCGTAATCTCGAAATCAGCCTGCACAAAACCGGCCATTTTGCTTACACTGCTACCAGGCTTCACCTGAGAAAAATTATTGATATTAGGCGCACCTAAGTAAAGATTATCAACAGTAGCATTGAAAGAAGTAATGGATTGCCAGAATAAACCCGGCGTAATGCTCAGCCGTGGCGTGGGTTTGTAAAACACGTTCCATTCGGCTGCATAGCTATTCGATTGTTGATTAGCTGGCTGATAAGGAATATAATTGGGAAGGCTGGCGGAATGGAAACCAAAACTACCGCTCAGGTTATCTGAAATATAGTCTACCTTCCACTTCATTCCCCATTGGGGAGAAAAGTCGCGATTGTAGCTCAGGAAGAACTTCGAAGAATTGTAGGTATATAAAGTCCGGTCGCCTTTAGGGTAAGATGGTAGATAAAAAAGGTTGTACTTATCTACCGTATTGAGCGAAATATCAACCAACAGCCCTTTGTACTCAACTGCGCCATTGAAATACTTACTGGCATACGCAAGTGCATTGCCGGTTTTGTCAGTCGCACCAATTCCATAAGGAACCAAGGCAGCCGGATTAGCCACCATATCGCTATACGATAGATCGGGGCCGTCAGTGCCATAGTGCGCTGCATTCACTGTATACTTCAGCCCATCTTTATTTCCCGACAACACCAGGGTTGCGCCGGTAGTTTTTTCCGAGCCACCGACCACGGAAACCAGACTTTTCTTTTCTGCCGTGGCATCGTTGGTAATGATATTGATCACACCAAAAAAAGCACCACTACCATATACTGTCGACAAGGGGCCACGGACAATCTCAATCCTGTCGATTGCTTCAACCGGAACCGGTATCCGGGCTATTTCCCAGACATTCAGTGCCCGCCGCGAATAGTCTACTCCATTCACTAAAATCATGACGTTTTTGGGCGCAGACGAAAAAAAGCCTCTAATGCCCACCATCGCGCCTTTAGACGAATAGTCATCAATCATGTACAGTCCGGGTACGTTGGCTAATATCTCGGTTAAGTTATTATAGCCGTAAGCCTGAATTTCTTTCCGGGTCACAATGATGGCGCTGGCCGGAATCTCGCTTAGCTTTTCTTCTTTCTTGCCAGCGGCCACCACACGCACATTCAATAGCTCTTCCAAAGACATGTTCATAAGCGCTTCGTCAGAATAGTCCACGCTGGCTATTGCGTTGGAAGTCGCCGCCTCTTGCCCATACACTTGTATACAAGCGGCTAAAAATAAGCCGCTAATGGCGTAAAATTTTTTCATAAAATGAGGAGTATAAGGTTAAATAATAGGAACCCTGAGTCTAGATAGCCACAGCCAGATTGAGCAACATGGCAGTGGCCTTTAAACCATGCTTTTCTAAGGTCACCCGGCTCAATTCAAACTTAGGACGGCCTTCTATCTTATTGATAAACAGGTTGATGGTGCTGCCTTTTTGCCCTTCTCCTTCGCCCACCACCAATACCGGTGCATCGCCAAGGGTATCGCTAAGTCCTGACAAAGCTTTGGTTTCTGCCTTTCCCACGAAAACCATGTGGCAAGCTTTCCATTCGCTGGGTAGCGCCTGAGCACCGAGTGGTTTCACTATGATTGTCCTCCCATTGATTTTAACCTGGAGAGAATTGCCTTTCAACTCGCTGATTATAGATGAGTTACCAACCACCCCGATGACAAAATCGCCGGAGGAGGATTGCGGAGGCCATTGTACTTGTTTGGCGAAATTGATTAGAAAAACAGAAGCAATCCGACTATCGAATTCCTGGGCGTGACTAAGTGGGCAATACCCCAATACAAACACGGGAACGACTGTCAGCAGCCGACAAACGAATTTTTGCAGCGCATTCATAAGCGTTGTTTTAGTTAGAAAAAAAATTCAAGTAGTTAAGTAGGAATTAGCGATTAGCTAGATAGGCATTAGGTTTTGGAAGGGACAATCCTAAACCTTCGTACAAGTTTAACGAAGGCCGCGCATCTATGATAGCTGCAATAAGCCAAAGGAAGCAGTGACTGTATAACTGGCTTGGTGGAGAACACAACCGTTTTTACAATGAACAATTATCAGTTACCAATAAACAATGGTTGATGCGAAGCAAGGACGGTGGGGCAGTCTCGTTAAAATACAGTGCTGTAGTAGTTATTCTATAGCAAAACCCTAACCACAGGCCCAGAAAAAACATCCAAAAAAATAAATTTGTTAATTGTTAATTGTTAACGCGAATCAAGGGTTGAAAAAAACAGCCGTATTG
>JAZKGK010000120.1:0-10878 GCA_040385915.1 Bacteroidota bacterium | reverse complement strand
CGTAACAAACCCTAAGAAATACTACGGACAGAAAAGTCAATGCGGAACTTTAATTTATACGCCCTATCAGCTTTCCTTAGCGTAATTTTACATACCCGTATGGTTACATTTACCAGTTGCCTTTCAATAGCGGGAGAAATACCAAATGAACTTACTGATTGTTGAATCGCCCAATAAAATAAAGAAGCTGAAGGCCTTGTTAGGCGAAGGCTGGGAGGTTGCCGCTTCCGTGGGCCACATCCGCGATTTGCCTGCCAAGGAATTGAGCATTGATAAGGCAAAGGGTTACAAAATGCTGTATCAGATCAATGCCGACAAAAAAGACGTGGTTTTGAACCTGAAAAAGAAAGTGGAGTCGGTTGGCAAAGCCAATGTTTTCCTGGCCACCGATCCAGACCGCGAAGGGGAAGCCATTTCCTTCCATTTGTGCGTAGCCCTGGGCCTGGAATATAAAACCGCTAAGCGTGCCACCTTTCAGGAACTGACCGAAGCAGCCGTCAAAGCCGCGGTGGCTGCTCCCCGTACCATCGATTTAAACCTGGTTTCTGCCCAGGAAAGCCGCCGGGCCATTGACCGATTAGTGGGTTACGAAATCAGTCCGGTGTTATGGAAAAAGTTGGAAAGTGGTTTGTCTGCTGGCCGGGTGCAATCAGTCGCCTTGCGAATGACGGTGGAGCGGGAACGGATCATTGAGTCATTTGCGGACAAATTTAGCTTTGTGGTCAATGGCTTTTTCCGAACAACGAAAGGGGATACCTTAAAAGCCAAGAAAAAAGATAACTTCCCTTCCGAGGCAGACGCCGAAGTATACCTGATGGATTCCGTAGCGAAGACTTTTCAGGTCTCGGATATTGTCACCAAGCCCGTAGAAAAATCGCCGCAGCCTCCTTACTCGACCGCCTCGCTGCAACAAGACGGGGTGAAAAAACTAAAGATGGCGGTAAAAAGGGTGATGGAAGTGGCTCAAAAGCTTTTCGAAGGCGGACACATTACTTATATGAGAACCGACAGCCTGAACCTGTCGGCTACGGCCATTGCCGAAGCGAAAGTGCAAATTGATACCCAGTTTGGCAATCACTATTTTCAGGAAAGAGCTTTCAAAAGCAAGGCTGGTTCTCAGGAAGCACACGAAGCCATCCGGCCCACGCATTGGGAAAATCCCAGGGCGGGTGAAACGGAAGAAGAAAGGAAGCTGTATGACCTGATTTACCGCCGGGCACTTGCCAGCCAGATGAAACCCGCCCGCTACGATGAAACTACCATTACCATTATTTCTGAGGTGCTGGGAGATATCTACACGACCACGGCCAAAATATTGACTTTCGACGGCTATTTGAAGGTTTACCAGGAAGAAGTAGAAGAGGAGGAGGAAGAAAATGGCACCATCCAGCCGGTGGTAGTAGGCGAAATTCTGGATATGCTGAAACTGGAAGCGCGACAAACGTACAGCAAGCCACCCAAGCGTTTTGACCAGGCAAGCCTGATTGGGGAATTGGAAAAGAAACAAATCGGTAGACCTTCCACTTATGCGTCCATCCTCAACACGATCATGTACCGTGAATACGTGGTCACTGGCGATAAGCCTGGCCGGAAAGTGACTGCCGCCATCCTCACCCTGGAGAATGGACTCATTAACCGTAGCCAGAAAATGGAAACGCTGGGTGCGGATAAAAATAAGCTCATTCCTACCGAAAAAGGAACCCGTCTGACGATTTTCCTGGAAAGCAATTTTGCTAAAGTGGTGGACTATCAATTTACAGCCAAGTGTGAAAATCTGTTTGATGAAGTAGCCGAAGGCAAAAGAAGCTTTGCCCAATTAGTCCCCGCCTTCGATCAGCAACTGGGCATCTGGCTGGCGCAGGTAAATACCAGCATTGCCGATATCGTCCGGGCCGACGAGCGGGAGTTAGGTATGTTTGAAGGAACCGCCGTTACGGCTGGAAAAGGCAAATATGGCGCGTATGTCAAACATTTGAACACTCACTATTCTGTTGGGGAAAAGCCCGGCGAGATTTCTCTTTCGGAAGCCATTGCCCTGATTGAAATAAAAAGGGTGAATAAGCCCAGAGGAATGGGCACACTGGAAGGAAAGGCGATCAATGTGGGCAAAGGTCAGTATGGAACGTATGTCCAATTTGATGGAAAGTATTATACCATTGAAGGAAAAGAGCCTGCCGATATAACCCCGGAAGAGGCCAAAGCCATCATTGAAGCTAAACGAACAGAGGCAAAAGAGCAGCTAGCCCAAAGCCTGGTAGCTCAAGTCGGGAAAAAGTATCAGATTCTGAAAGGCAAGTTTGGTCTCTACGTAACCGACGGCAAAACCAATGCCTCCCTGCCCAAGCACATCTCCACAGACGAAGCCCTGACCTGGACCGCTGAAAAGTGTAAAGAGACGATTGCAGCTTATCTGAAATGGAAGAAGAAATGAGGCGGATTATGGCTGATGAACTAATATTTGGACATTATTTACGATTACAACAAGGTCTTATTATGTTCATTTACTCTTAGCTTGACAGCTATAAAGCTATACAACAGCTTATAAAGCCTTGATTTACAATACTCATTTTATGTTTGTTTAAACTAAAATCAATTCTGAAAAAAATCGCTGGAAACACCAACACAATAGTGCATAACCGGGAAGCGAAAATAAGCACTATCATTAAGCTTGATGTGACCCTAGTTCCAGCGGCTTATGCACCCATATAAAAAAGAGCAGCGGGTTCATTGGTAGCGGAGCCTTCTGTTCTTTCACTGGCTGTGGTTTCGTAGGATATTTAACTGCTTTTAATCCGCTGCCCATTTTTTATACAACCGTTAGCGGTCATTGTAGGACTACACCCAACAAACAGAATTAATGAATAGAATAATTTACATTTTCATAATAGGACTTCTGACAAGTTGCTCTACGTTTAATACATCTGTTGACAACAAATCAGTATTCGCTGTTAGTTTGGACACTTTGAAATTGTACGACCAAAGCAGACATAGAGAAATCCCTATTGCCATTTATAAACCCAAAACGGACAAAAAATTAAGAAATCAGAAAGTTGTCATTTTCAGTCACGGTTATGGAAAAAATAAAGGCGGAGATTATTTAGCATACTCTTATTTGACAGAGTTTTTAGCCTCAAAAGGTTTTTTTGTTTCAAGCATTCAACACGAACTTCCTACTGATAGTTTACTGCCATTGACAGGAATTCCACAAATCGTCAGACGACCATTTTGGGAACGTGGTGCAGACAATATTTTATTCGTAATAAACGAACTAAAAAAGACAAATCCTGAATTGGACTTCAAACACATAACTATAATTGGACATTCTAATGGTGCTGATATGACAGCTTTGTTTTCACAAAAGTATCCAAACATTGCATACAAGATAATTACTTTGGACAATAGAAGAATAGCTTTACCAAAAACAAAAGACGTAAAAGTTTATTCATTACGTTCAAGTGACCAGCCAGCAGACGAAGGAGTTTTGCCGACAACAGAAGAACAAAAGAAATTTGGAATAAAAATTATTAAATTAGAAAATACCACTCATAACCATATGGACGACAACGCAAATAATGAACAACGAGAAGAAATTAGAAATTACGTTATGACATTTTTAAACCAATGACAGGCGGACAGAAAAAACAACGAACCGCTAACAGCACCTACAAGAAATTGGCGGTTCAGTGGTTAAATGAAGCTTTGTGCTTCGTATCAAGTATCAAGTTCATTGCTGGCAGACCGTTTTCGTCTCCGAAATCGCCAAATTCTTGTAGCTGCAAAACGTTAGCGGCAACGGCTAGACTCCGTAGACAAATTGGACTTTAAATATTATAATATGACAAAAGTTGGATTTACACCGAGTGCCCTTTTCCTATTGACATTAATATTGACTTTCTGCCTGTCGACAAAAACTTATTCGCAAAACGAAAAAGTAAAATCTGAAATCTTAAGGACTGGAGAACTTATCAGAGCTGCATTCTCTAAGGGCGACATTGAGGCTATCAAATCATTTCATCATCCAGACGTAATCAAAGCACTAGGTTATAAAAACCTACAAAGCGGACGTGACGCGGTCATAGACGGCTTACGCGGGACATTGGAAGGATACACTTTAGACTTTGTAGAAAATAATGTTGAGAGTATTCTAATTCAAGGCGACATAGCAATTGAACAGACTCTATTTTCAATAAAGGGGACTCCAAAGAAAGGAGGAGAAGTTTTCATTTTTAGCGGGCGGACAATGGTGACATATATCAAATACAAAAAGAGTCCGACAGGTTGGGCGACAATTCGCGAGATTATCCAGCAGGCTACTAACTAAGATTGACGTTCGACTAAGCCGCAGCCCATAAAGATGTGTTTATAACAGCTGCGGGTGACGTGTTAAATTGAAGTTTAGTTTTTATATTTCGTTTCGGCCACGGGGACAGGACGCAGCTTCGAAATCCGCAGCCGTCATAAACACGGGGCATTGGCGGTAACCAGCGGATGACGTTACGGTGTCTTATGAACTTAAAAATATAAAAGAATGGAATATTATCTTTTTATGGGACATCGACTAGCAAGACGCGGTACTCCTTCCAAATGTGAATGGTTAGTTAATGGTGAGTGGAAAGAAGATAGTCAAAAGACATTGGCTCTACAAGATGCTTTGCACGATTATGGTGATTATAGTATTGGAGACCAAGACCAAATAACACAAGAAATGGCGCAAGAACTTATTCGAAACGGAACAATAGTCCTACAAGGAGAAATTGGTTATGGAACATGTTATCGTGAACCCAAAACAGTTCAATTAAGCGCTTGGAAGAAATCAAATATATAAGATGTCAACATTAGCAAGAGCCATTGAAATAGCCGTTTCTGCTCACAAAGGCCAAAAAGACAAATCAGGAGCAGAGTATATTTTATACCCAATTCGTGTTATGGAACGAGGATAAACGGAAGTCGAAAAAATTTGTGGTGTATTACACGATGTTATAGAAGATAGCGATTGGACTTTTGGGGCACTTGAGAACGAAGGATTTTCAGCCGATGTAATTGGTGCATTACGTTGTGTTAGCAAAAAATCGGAAGACGAAGATTATGACAAGTTTATAAATAGAATTACCCAAAACCCTATTGCAGTGCAGGTTAAAATCAACGATTTGCTTGACAATATGGACATAACTCGATTTAAAGCACTCAACGAATGGGACATGAAACGTCTGAATAAATACTTGAAAGCATATTGGATATTGAGAAATAAAATTGACAATAATGGCTACTGCTAACAGCACCTACCCAAAAGGCGGGGTTTCGTGTTCCAAAGACAGTTTTGTGGCTAATTAAGCATTAGTTTTTCCCAGCCGGGTCTCCGCAGGGACTCGGCGTTTTCCACCTAGCCAATCAAGATCAGCTCAATCGAAAACTGCACGATGGTAAAGGGGATCAGGCAATAGTCTGCGTCTTCCTACCCAAAACATCTGTGGACTCAATACTAGAACAGGAATAACTATTACTAACGCCGGGATCTTGCTAAGCCCCGGCTGAGAAGAAGAACGATCGATACTCAGTTTTACAATAAAAATCCCGTCACTCTGCGCTCAATGACGGGATTTTTATTGTAAAGTAACAACCGCTTTAAAACTTAAACCGCAGGCGGGCGAAGTAGAAGGAGCCGCCGAAACCCATCTGAACGGCATCCCACATCCCGCCACTTTCGGATAAATTAGGGTCGTGGTGATCAGGATATACGTCGAAAATGTTGGATGCTCCCAACGTCAGCGCAAAGTGGCTATTGAGTTCATACCGTAGTGCCAGGTCAGTGGTTGTTTTGTTTTTGTAGCCATCGGTGGTGTAATCCCAGTTGATCAGGTTGATGGCTGCGAAATTGACGAAGCGGAGGTTCGCACCAAAACGGCCAATCTTATAATCGAAAGTGAGGTTGACTTTGCTTTTGGGTGCAGATGCCAATAGAAACGCTTTTTCCCTTTCATCAAAATAGGTCTCCTTTTTCTCTTTCAATCGTGCCGTAGTCTTTACATCCCCTAGAATCATATTATTAAAGTTGCCTGCCAACGAAGTCGTTAGTTGGCTGCTGCCCAGGTGAGCAATATGAGTCAGAATAATATCCCAGCCGTTGGTTTTGGTGTCTAGGGCATTGGTGAAAAACTGCGCATTACCCACATTCAGGTTTTTGAGATCCTGACCAATCACATCGTCTTCGTCGCTGAATGCACCGGTCAGCACAATACGATCCTGGATATGAGCCCAATACCGATCTACTGTAATGCTCAGGCTACTAAAAGGTTTGGCGGTAAAACCCAGGCTGTAGTTCTGCGCCACTTCCTGTTTCAAGGCAGGAATACCTACGGCTTTGGTAATGGGACTTTCATTGTTAGCGATGATCTGATCGATTGGTTGTCCGGCTACGAAATTGGTGAAAGTGGTATTGAAATATACCTGGGCCAAAGAGGGCGCTCGGAAGCCCGTACTGGCCGAACCTCTGATTATCAATTCATCAAGAATCTTATATCGGGCGGCAAACTTGCCGTTCCAGGTGCTTCCAAAGTCGCTGTAGTTCTCATAACGGGCGGCGGCAGTAACCAGGAATTTTTTGGTAATGTCTAATTCCGCATCGATGTAAGCGCCCAGGTTGGTTCTGCTTTTACTCAATTCGTTGGATGGCTGGAAGCCAGGAAAGCCCTGTGAGCCTCCGGGACGGTCTTCATTATTAGCGTAGCGTTTCCAGGAGGCTTCTTCGCCGGCAAATATTTTGTATTGGTCGGTACGGAATTCAGTGCCGAAAGCTACATTCAGGCCAGAGGCAACCTTCTCAAAAGCTTTGGTGAAGTTGATGCCTGTCGTATTCTGGCTTAAGCTAAACCCGCCTGCATCGAAGTGCGTAGGAGATTTGGCCAGCAAAGAAGCATTCAACGAGCCATCTACAAAGTAATGAAACTGGTTAGATCCGAAAGTATTGTTCAAGTCAACACTCCAGCCACCCAGCTTGGTACGGACGCCAACCGAAGCGGAAGCATCCAGAATTTTGGCCTGAATTTTTGGGTCGAAACCGTTGGGATAAATGGATGTGATATTGCGCTCACTATCAGCCGTTCGTGTCCAGGCGTATGCTTCCGAAAAGCGGTAGTTGCTTCCACCAAAGGCATAGACTTCGGTGTTTTTTCCAAGGGGCAGCATAGCATTGACATAGCCAGCCACATTTTGGCTGGAGGCATCACCGAAATGGTTTCGCGGATTGTCAGGAAAAAGACTTGGATCTGCCGGGCGGTTGGTTTTGTTTTTTTGCTGGAAATCAGTCGTCAAATTGATGAACCCTTTCTCTTTCAATCGCCAGCCATAGTTGACATTGGTATTCACCATAAAACCGTCTCCTTTGGAATAAACGCCCGAATTAACATTGACTGCGCCTTTTTCTACGTCGGTTTTCAGCACAATATTAATTACGCCAGCGATGGCATCGGAGCCATATTGAGCGCTGGCGCCGTCGCGCAGAATTTCGATCCGCTCAATGGCTGCTGCAGGAATAGAGTTGAGGTCAGTTCCCGTATTTCCGCGTCCCCGCGTTCCGAACAAATTAATGAGAGAAGATTGATGCCGACGTTTGCCATTCACCAGCACCAGCGTTTGGTCAGGTCCCAATCCGCGCAGGGTGGCCGGATCGATGTGGTCGGCTCCATCGGCTCCCGATTGCTTGTTGGAGTTGAAAGATGGCGCTACATATTGCAAAATCTGATTAACATCCACTTGTCCCACCGAATTAGTAACCTGCTGAATAGGAATAATGTCTACGGCCACCGGCGTTTCGGTCGAGGAGCGGTTCAAGCTGCGGGAACCTACGATTTGAAGCCCCTGCAGTAATACGTTAGATTCTATTAGCGTGACATTCACCTGCCCTTGGTTGCCCACCGCCACTTCTTTGGTCTCGAAGCCGATGAAACTAAAAATCAAGGTGGGGTTATCAGACTGGCATTTGAGCAAGTATTGACCCGAAACATCGGTTACGGTGCCATTGGTCGTGCCTTTCTCTACTACTGACACGCCCACGACTGCTTCTCCTTTGCCATCAATGACCTTTCCGGTCACCGTTTTGATGGCTTGTGGAGCGGCGATGCACACTCGCTCTGTCGGTGGGAGCGCTACGGGTAACGCATTTGAGGTGTAGCTTCCCGCAAGGATGGCTATCACAATCGGATAGGCTGAAAAACGTACGCTTCTTTTCATATTTCCTGTTTGAATGTAGGTTGAGGTTGATTTTTTTGCCCTTAAACATAGTAAATTCATGAGATTAACCAGCATATTTCTACTCAAGCTTGCGTGTGTGAAAGTTTTACACAGTCGAGGTAACCTCTTAAAAGTAATCTTGTTTATATTGCTCCCAGGGAAACGATTGCTTGTCTTACACTAAATTTTATTCAATGGATAGCATAGAAACCAAAAACAGGTTTGGGAAAACATTCTGCATAACGGAATATGATAGTGCCAACGACTGGATTTATGCCAATTGGTTTGGCTTTGTTACGCCAGATGATATAAAAAAATGGTCGGTAGATTATTTGAAATTATTGAACCAAACGAATTGCAGTCGCTTTTTAATCAACAACAAAGAGTTACGAGGCCCTTGGCAACAAGCCAATGAATGGATTGCGGTTGAACTGACTCCCAAGGCCATTGCAGGCGGCCTCAGGTATTACGCGCACGTGGTATCGCCCGATCTTTTCGGGGCAATGTCGGTTAATGATTTGGAAAAGAGAGTGGAAGGAGTAGGGTTTGTCATGCGTGTGTTTAAGGAAATGGACGCAGCACAAGACTGGTTGAGCACCTGTACGTAGAGCCGTCAGTTCCATCTGCCTGAATGGAGCGTTTCAACAAATCAGCACAACTACTTATATTTGCCGCCATGAAACCAATTATAGCTCCTTCAGTGTTGGCGGCCGACTTCGCCAATCTACAGCGCGATGTAGAAATGATTAACCAAAGTCAGGCTGACTGGCTGCACGTAGACATTATGGACGGTCTATTCGTGCCGAACATTTCTTTCGGAATGCCCGTTTGCGAGGCCATTCACCGGCACGCCAAAAAGCCGCTGGATGTTCACTTAATGATCGAAAAGCCAGAGCGTTACTTGAAAGCTTTTCAGGAAGCTGGGGCGGCACATATCACCGTTCATATCGAAGCTTGTCCTCACCTGCACCGCGTAATTCAGCAAATTAAGGACTTGGGTTGCAAAGCTGGTATCGCCGTCAATCCGCACACGCCAGTCTCGCTTTTGCAGGATATGCTGATGGATATTGACTTGGTTAACCTGATGTCGATCAATCCCGGTTTTGGTGGCCAGAAACTCATTCCTCATACCTACGAGAAGGTGCGTCAACTGAAAAGGATGATTCAGGAACGGGGAGCGAATGTGCTGATTGAAATAGATGGTGGTGTAAACCAGGAAACTGCGCCAAAGCTTTTGGAAGCGGGTACGGATATATTGGTTGCTGGTAGTTTTGTATTCAATGCTACCAACCCAACCCAAGTCATCGCCGACTTGAAGAGCTTGAATAGGGGTTAGTAGTTAGCTATTAGGGATTAGTTTTTTAAGATTCCAGAAAAGATAAAAAAACCGAACAGCTAACTTTTAAAGCCCTAACTACTAATCCCTAACACCTTCTCAACCTAGCATATGGGTTTACGCGCCATTTATCAGAAATATTCGCTTCAATTCAAGTTTGAGGCGGGCACCTCACGTGGCGTGCTTACCGAAAAGGACAGCTATTTCCTGAAGATAGTTGACGAAAAAAATCCCACGGTATTTGGCTTAGGGGAATGTAGTCCGCTGAAAGGCCTAAGTATCGATGACATTCCTTCATTCGAGCAAAACCTGAATGAAATCTGCCAAGCTTTTTCCGGAATAAAAGCTGACTTATTCGCCTGGGACATCTATTCTTTGGTTCAGGAACTGGTCGGCAACGATTTTCCCTCGATCCAGTTCGGATTTGAAACCGCCCTGCTCGATTGGACGCACGGCGGTAAGCGCATCATTTTCGACAATCCGTTTGTGCATGGCAAGCAATCCCTTGCAATAAATGGACTTATCTGGATGGGTAGCGAAGAATGGATGCAGCAACAGATCGATGAAAAGCTGCGGGATGGCTACCAATGCATTAAAATGAAGATTGGTGCGATTGATTTTGAACAGGAATGCCGCTTGCTCCAATACATTCGTCAGCATTATTCGGCTAGCCAGGTTACGCTCCGGGTAGATGCCAATGGCGCTTTTGCACCCACCGAAGCCGCAGAAAAGCTACGATTCCTAGCTCAATTCGACCTGCACTCCATCGAACAACCCATCCGCGCCGGTCAGGTGGAGGAAATGGCCGCCCTTTGCAAGCAAACTTCGCTGCCCATTGCGCTGGATGAAGAATTGATCGGAGTGATGGAAAGGCAGAAGAAAATTGATTTGCTGGAAGCCATTCAACCCCCATTCATTATATTGAAACCCACCTTGCTGGGCGGTTTCGGTCATTGCCAGGAGTGGATTACTTTGGCGGAAGAAAGAGCCATTGGTTGGTGGATGACCTCTGCCCTTGAATCGAACATCGGCTTGAATGCCATTAGTCAATTTACTGCCCAGTACAATAACCTACTTCCCCAAGGCCTCGGCACCGGCCAACTCTACACCAATAATATAGACAGTCCCCTGGAAATTAATAATGGCACTTTACGCTACAATCCTAGTAAAGCCTGGAACCTACATGAGCTTAGGTAGTTAGGAATATAAGTATTTGTAAGATAAGTAGTTGCGAGCCAGCTAAAAGGAATTATTTTATAGTATGTTAATTGTTAATTGTTAATTGTTAATTGTTAATTGTTAATTGTTAATTGTTA
>JAZKGK010000119.1:23596-45319 GCA_040385915.1 Bacteroidota bacterium | reverse complement strand
AGCCCTTAATCCTCCTTTGGGAAGACAATATCCTCATACACTTGGGTCAGCGTCATCTCCCAATCCAGGCTTTCCAGGCGTAGGAGATCTTCTGGCTGATCCAAAATACGGTAAGACCAGAAATCACCTTTTCGCTCATAGCATCCCACAAAGAACTCTTTTTGCGAGATGATCACATAAGCTTGCAAACTGGGCATTCGTAGATAACGGTCCAATTTTTTACCCCGATCATAGGCTTCCGTGCTTTCCGAGAGCACTTCAATCACTAGGCAAGGATAACGCGCTAGCCGATTGTCCGCGATATCTTGAGGCTGGCAAGTAAGCATTACGTCTGGATAAACGTAAAATTCATCCGCTACCACCTCCAGTTTGACATTTTCGGCGAATACATGGCATCCCCGGCTTCTTAAGCTTCGCAAGGCTGTGGCTATATTCTGTATAATCAGGTTGTGCTGCATCGTTCCACCAGCCATCGCAAATACCTCTCCCTGATAGAACTCATAGCGCAGGTCGCTTTCTTGTTCTAAAGCTACATACTGCTCAGCAGTATACAAATGGTGGATGTTTTCAGCCAGTGCCATAAGCAGTTTGCGTTATCAATACTACTCTTGAGGTACTTCCTTTTTGTCGTGCAAGGTATGCCAGATCAAGTCTTTCAGTTCGTCTAGCCCTTGCTGAGCCACGGACGAAATGAATACCGATGGCAAGCCTTTGGGCAGTTCTTTCTTCATCTCAGCTTTCAACTCCTGGTCCAGCATATCGGACTTGGAAATAGCCAGGATACGCTTTTTATCCATCAACTCTGGGTTATATGTCTTCAGTTCGTGGAGCAGGATCTGGTATTCATTCTTAATGTCGGCGCTGTCGGCAGGGATGAGGAACAGCAGGATGGCATTGCGCTCAATGTGGCGTAAGAAGCGGATGCCGAGGCCTTTACCTTGGGAAGCGCCTTCGATAATACCCGGAATATCGGCCATAACGAAAGACTTATAGTCGCGATAAGCCACTACGCCCAGGTTAGGCACCAGTGTGGTAAAGGGATAATCTGCGATTTCGGGCTTGGCAGCCGATACTACCGACAAGAGCGTAGATTTGCCCGCATTGGGGAAACCGACAAGACCTACGTCGGCCAGAATTTTCAATTCCAGCACAATCCACTCTTCCCGGCCTTCTTCGCCAGGTTGAGCCGAATGCGGAGCCTGGTTGGTTGGCGTTTTGAAATTCTCATTACCCAAGCCGCCTCGGCCGCCAGGTACCAGAATGGCCTCTTGCCCTTCTTCGGTAATTTCCACGAGCACCTCTCCGGTTTCGGCATGCCTGGCAATGGTACCAATGGGAACATCTAGGACTTCATCCTCCCCTTGGGCTCCCGTCCGCCGACCCGCTTCGCCTGACTTACCCGGAGAAGCAATGACGTGCTTGCGGTACTTGAGGTGAAGCAAAGTCCACAGTTGACCGTTACCCCGCAGAATAACATGCCCGCCTCGTCCACCATCGCCCCCATCGGGACCGCCGAGCGGAACGTGTTTTTCGCGACGGAAATGAGAGGCACCTTTGCCGCCCGCTCCGGAACGACATTCTATTTTAACGTAATCTATAAAGTTGGAAGAAGCCATAGTTCGATGTGCTGATTAGTTGATACGGTTCGCCCGCACCGGCGGACCGGCTGCGATGCGAATGTGCAGATAGATAAGCGATTAATAAAAAAGTCATTCCAACGAAAAAGGCTTCTTTGAAAGAAATCCCTTTTGCGTTGGAATGACAAAAATACGATTATTAAAGCTACACCAGCGAATCTATTTTTTCGCTGATTTGCTGGAATATTTCATTGATATCTCCAATGCCATTGATAGCGGCATGCTTTCCTTGTTCGTGGTAGTAGTTGGCTACTTGGGCCGTCTTCGTATTGTACTCGTGAACACGTTTCCGCACCAAATCTTCGTTCTGGTCGTCGGGTCGGCCAGAAGTAGCTCCACGCATGAGCAAGCGCTTGGTCAATTCTTCTTCGTCTACTTCTAGGGCAATCATGGCCGAAATGGGCGCCTGGTGATGGTCTAACATCGTATCCAGTGCTTTGGCTTGGGCTACAGTGCGCGGGAAGCCATCGAAAATAAAACCTTTGGCCTGAGAATTTACTTCTAATTTGTGCTCAATCATACCGATCACTACCTCGTCAGGAACCAGTATGCCACGATCCATAAGTTCTTTGGCTTTCAAACCCAGTTCCGTTCCTGTGGCAATTTCAGACCGAAGCAAGTCGCCAGTAGAAAGATGGACTAGTTCATATTTATCAATCAGTTTTTGGCTTTGCGTTCCTTTCCCGGCACCGGGAGGGCCAAACAGTACAATATTGAGCATAAATTATTAAGGACAAATAGTTTACAAAAGTAATAGATGAGATAGATTTTAGGGTATGGATAAAGCCTTTCTGGTTTTAATAGAAAGACAAAACACAAAATAAAGCAATCCTAAGGGAATTATGCAAAAAGAAAGGCGGATTATTTCAAGTTTATGAGTTTATGAGTTTATAAGTCAATGAGTTATTCTGCTAATTGAGTAGAAATCCATTAACAGATCAACCCATCAGCATCGCATGGAGCGGCCATCCCGGCGAACCGATCAACCTATTCTTCGATCAATTCAAGAATATCATCCAGGTAATCGCGGGTATTGGATAAGCGCGGAACTTTGTGCTGGCCACCTAATTTGCCCCGCTTTTTCATCCAGAGGTAAAAAGTACCTTCGGCAACGCTGCGAACCAAGGGCAATTTCAGCGCCATGTCTTTGTACCGCTTGGCATCGTAATCAGAGTTGATATCGCGGAGGGCACTGTCCAGCACCTGAGTAAAATGCATCAGATTGTCAGGCTGGCGGCTAAATTCTATGATCCATTCGTGGCAACCTTTTTTTCCGCCTTCCATATACACAGGTCCAGCCGTGAAATCGCTCACGCACGCACCGGTTTCCTGACAAGCCTTGGTCAAGGCCATTTCTGCATTTTCGATGATCACTTCTTCCCCAAAAGCATTGATAAAATGCTTGGTTCGTCCCGTAATTTTGATGCGATAGGGATATAGGGAGGTGAATTTGACGGTATCGCCAATCTTGTAGCGCCACAGACCAGCGTTGGTAGAAATGACCATGGCATAGTTGCGGTTGAGCACTACTTCGTCTAGGCCAAGCGTGCGAGGGTGTTCGCGGTGAATTTCGTCCAGGGGAATAAATTCGTAATAGATGCCATAGTCGAGCATCAGCAGCATTTCTTCGGGTCGGCTCAGGTCGTCCTGAATGCCAAAAAACCCTTCTGAAGCATTATATATTTCCAGGTAACTAACGGCAGAAGAAGGAAAAAGCTTTTGGGTAAACAGGTCACGGTAAGGCTGGAATGAAACGGCTCCGTGCGCAAACACCTCCAGGTTGGGCCATACTTCCAGGATAGACGATTTGCCGGTCATTTCCAGTATGCGCTCCAGCAAGACTATCGTCCAGGTAGGCACGCCCAAAATGCTGGTTACATTCTCCTGAGAGGTGATCTCAGCCATCTTATTAATTTTCTCTTCCCATTTGTCCATCAGCGCTACTTCCAGGTGCGGGGTACGAATGAACTGTGCCCACATAGGCAGGTTTTTCATGACTACTGCCGACACATCGCCGGAGAAAATATTAGAAGAAGAGTTTTGTAAGCTCCCGCCAATGGATAAGCCTTTGCCCGTAAACACCTTGGTGTCAGGCCTATTTTGGATAAAAAGCGTCATCAGGTCTTTGCCACCACAGAAATGGCAATCTTCCAATGATTCGGTGGAGACGGGAATAAATTTGCTTCGGGCATTGGTCGTTCCCGATGATTTGGCAAACCACTTAATTTCAGAGGGCCACAGAATATTCTGCTCACCCTTCATCAGCCGTTCAATCTGGGGAAAGATGTCTTCATAGGTAGAAAGGGGCACCCGTGATTTGAATTGCTGCACTGATGGAGCATCCGCATACCCAAACTTCCTTCCCCACTCCGTATCGCGGGCTGTATACAGGAGCTTGCGGAATGTTTCTTCCTGTACTTCGTGTGGATTTTCCATGAAAAACGTAATCTGGTCGATTCGTTTTTTCATGATCCACGTCAGAATAGTATTCAGTATTTCCATGAGCTGATGATGTGCAAATAATTAAATGGGGCGATCAACGCGGCTGAACCGACGAAACAATCAAGCCATGTCTTTTCTCTTTAATTCAAAGTTCTTGCCCAGGTATACTTTCCGTACTTGCTCATCGGCGGCCAGTTCTTCAGCGCTTCCCTGTTTAAGGATTTTTCCTTCAAAAAGCAAGTATGCTCGGTCGGTGATCGATAAAGTTTCATTTACGTTGTGATCAGTAATTAAGATACCAATGTTCTTCTTTTTTAATCGGGCAACAATCGTCTGAATCTCTTCTACCGCAATGGGATCGACGCCAGCGAAGGGTTCATCGAGCAATACAAAGCTTGGATCTACCGCCAGGGCGCGGGCAATTTCCGTCCGCCTCCGCTCTCCTCCAGATAAAACTAGCCCTTTGTTACGGCGTACGTGGGTGAGGCTGAATTCTTCCAGCAACTGTTCCATTTTCTCCTTCTGCACTTTCTTAGGTAAATCAGTCATTTCCAGTACGGCCATGATATTTTCTTCGACTGACAAGCCCCGGAATACGGAAGCTTCCTGTGCCAGATAGCCGATGCCCAGTTTGGCGCGGCGGTACATAGGCAATTTGGTAATGTCCTGATCGTCCAGAAAAATTTTTCCTTCATTGGGCTTTATCAGGCCCACAATCATGTAAAAAGTGGTCGTTTTGCCTGCCCCATTAGGTCCGAGCAAGCCCACAATTTCTCCTTGTTCTACGTGTACTGACACGTGGTTGGCTACTGCGCGCGAACCATATTTCTTCAAAAGGTTTTCTGAACGTAAAATCATAATTTGATGAGTAAATGTGCGGATCTCCTTATCAACCAACTATCTCGCCAAACTTCATATCTCTTAGTTGTAATTGCAGGCTTTGATTGCCTCGGAAGTTGTTTTCCATGATTTGATAACAGATATGAAAAGGTTGTCCGGGATCGATTTTGTTATAAAAATGTGCCATGCCAAAACCAATGGCATCTACCACCACGGGCGAACCTTCCTGGTAAACACTCAGCTTCAGGTGCTGGTCTTTCAACACGCGGGCATCGCCTTTCAAGCGCACATTTTCTGATACAAATATAGGCTGCATGTTCTGCGGCCCAAAAGGAGCCATTTGCTGAATAACATTGAAAAAACGCTGGTTAATTTGTGCCAGGTTGATTTTCAAATCTACATCTATCAAGGGCGTCAGTTGCTCGGGAAGGATTTTCCGGGCTACTACTTCCTCAAATTTTTGTCGGAAAGCCGGTACGTTTTCAATCTTCAGGCTCAAGCCAGCGGCGTACATATGTCCTCCGAATTGTTCCAGCAGGTCAGCACATTCTTCAATGGCTTCATACACATCAAAGCCGGGTACGGAACGAGCAGAGCCAGAGGCCTTGTCCTGCGATTCGGTGAGTATAATGGTAGGTCGATGGTACTTTTCTATGCAACGTGAAGCCACAATACCAACCACGCCCTTGCTCCAGTCATTTTTAAAAAGCACCGTGCTTTTGGCAAATAACAAGGTTTCGTCGTGCTCAATCATGGCCAGCGCCTCCTGGGTAATACTGGAATCGAGGTCGCGGCGGCTGGTGTTATTCAGGTTAATTTGGAGTGCCAGCGCATTGGCTTCTTCTTCTGTATCGGCCAACAGCAGTTTCACGGCTACTTTAGCGTGCGCTACCCGCCCAGCCGCATTAATTCGCGGGCCAATGCCAAAAACGACGCTGTTGATGTCAAGACAATTAGTTAAACCAGCAATTTGAATAAGTGCCTTTAAGCCTGGACGTGGATTGGCATTTAATTGCTTTAAGCCAAAACACGCCATCACGCGGTTTTCGTCTACAATAGGCACCAAGTCAGCGGCAATACTGACGACCAACAAATCGAGGAAGGGATATAATTCTTCCAGTGGAATTCCCTTGCGCAGGCAGTAGCCATGGAGTAACTTAAAACCGACGCCGCAACCCGATAATTCGTCGAAAGGATACTGGCAATCGGCCCGTTTTGGATCGAGTACGGCTACCGCTGCGGGCAAATGCTCATCCGGACGGTGGTGATCGCAGATAATGAAGTCGATGCCTAGACTGTGGGCATATTCCATCATTTCAGCCGACTTGATGCCACAATCCAGGCAGACAACCAGGGTGAAACCGTTGGTATGGGCCCAATCAATACCCTGGCGCGAAACGCCGTATCCTTCGGTGTAGCGGTCGGGAATATAAAACTCTAAATTAGCATGTCTTGTCTTCAGGAAACCATAGAATAGAGCGACCGAAGTGGTTCCGTCTACGTCATAGTCGCCGTACACCAGGATAGGTTCCGCTGCTTGAATGGCTTGATCTAAGCGATTGACAGCAGCTTCCATGTCCTTCATCAGGAAAGGGTCGTGGAAGTGTTGCAGCGAAGGGCGAAAAAAATCTCTGGCGGCATCAAATGTATCTATGTTCCGCTGATGGATTAAGGTAGCCAGCGTTTCGCTGACATTAATGGATTGGGCAAAAAGCTTGATTACGTCTACCTCGGCGGCTTCGGTATCGACTAGATTGACTAATAGATCAGAATGGCTTTCTATCCCGCTGTCCGACGCTTTTTGAAGCAGGCTTTCCGAAGGAGACTTCAGCACTTTTCGATATATCCAGCGTTTTTCCATTATTCTGCAAAATAGCAAATAAAGTCAGATTTAACGCTGTTTGAGGTTTCATTCAGAATAAAACCAGTAGGTTTCAACAACCAACCAATGCTATCCGTCTTCAGGGCTACTCATCTTCTCATTCGTTCTACGGACGCCGCTTCTCCTTCCTTTTCAGTCACGGCTGCCAGTTCAGCCAATAGCTTTCTTACTTCTTCTACTGAAGCAATATGGTAACGAGCCTCGGTCGATTTATAGCCTACCTTCAGTGTAAAAGCCGTATCGTCCAGGGCTTTGAAGATATCTTCATCAGTATGATCATCGCCAATGGCCAGGATAAAGTCGTGTGGGTGGCGGAGTAGCCAATCTTCTACCGCCTTGCCCTTGTTAATGCTCTGGTTTTTCACTTCAATTATCTTGCTCCCTTCCAGGATTTGTAGTTGATATTTGCCTGTAAGTTTGGAAAGCCTGCCCAGCAGTTCGCGCACGCGGATATTGGCCAATTCCGGATCGCTGATGCGATAGTGCCAGACCAGCGAATAATCTTTGGTTTCGATAAAAGACCCATTGGTGCGGTCAACAAAAGTTTCGAACAAGTCATTGATTTCTCGCATCCAGCTCTGGTCTAGTTCACCCGAGTTAATCCATTCTTTCCCTTGCTCCTTTCGCCAAACGCCGTGTTCAGCTATCAGGTCAGCGGGCAGGTTTCCAAACCACTTCTCCAGGAAATTCCTGTCGCGCCCACTGATAATTACTACGTGGTTTTGCCTGTCGTCAGCTAGCTGATTCAAAATCCTCATCAGTTGCTCACCGGGCTGCGCCTGAAGTGGATCGGGAGAAAAGTTAACCATAGTGCCGTCATAATCCAGAAGCAAGAGCTTATGATTAGCTGCTTGGTAGCGCTGTAAAATTTGCTGCCTTACCGTGGCAGAAAAATATTTTTCCTGTAGCTGAATCACTTCTGCCCGCGTTTCGTCCAGCCTCTTCATAAAAGTCTTTGCCCAACGATTAACGTTATACCGGGAAATGTTTTTTTGCATCTGCTCATTGCGCTCCTTCTGTTCCTCCACGGGCATACTCAGGGCGGTATTTAGCGCTTCTACAATGTCGTGAATATCGTTGGGGTTGACCAACAGTGCCCCATTTAACTCTTTGGCAGCGCCAGCCATTTCGCTGAGAATCAATACGCCCTTCTTATCAATTTTTGAAGCCAGGTACTCTTTGGCCACCAGGTTCATGCCATCGCGGAAGGGCGTAACCAGGGCCACATCCGATAGATAGTACAGCGCCGAGAGGGTATTGAATTCCAGGTTGCGGTAAAAATAATGGATAGGTCGCCAAGCAATGGTATTATATTTTCCATTCACCCGCCCCACGATTTCATCAATCTGCGTTTTCAGCACCTGGTATTGGTCAACGCCCGCCCTCGAAGGCACCAATACTACCATCAGTGATACCTTACTATGCCATTCGGGGTAGCTAGCCAAAAACAGTTCAAAAGCTTCCAAGCGTTGCACAATCCCTTTGGAATAATCCAGCCGATCGACCGACAGAATCAGCTTCATTTGCCCGAATTGCTGCCTAAATTTTATGACTTCCTCAATGGTTTCGGGCTCTCTTACGGCGTTGACAAACTTGTCAAAATCAATCCCCATGGGCAGCGAATCTACATCTACCACACGCCCAGCTAGTTGTACCCGCCCCAGGCTATGCTCCACCCGCAAAATGCGGTTGAGGGCGCTGAGGAAATGACGCACATAGTCATACACATGGAAGCCTATAAAATCGGCTCCCAGCATGCCATATAGCAATTCTTTGCGCCAAGGCAACGTCCGAAATATCTCGTAGGAAGGAAATGGAATGTGTAAAAAGAAGCCGATGGTGGCACTGGGCAATTGTTCGCGGAGCATTTGTGGCAATAGCATCAACTGGTAGTCGTGTACCCAAATGCGGTCGCCGGGTTGGACTATTTTCAGTACCTCGTCACAAAATTGCTGGTTTACTTTTTTATAAACATCCCAGTATTGAGGATTATAGTTGGTGTATTGTTGAAAATAATGAAAGAGCGGCCAAATAGTTTTGTTGCTAAACCCCTCGTAGAAATCTTCGTAGTCTTCGGCAGAAATAAAGACCGGTGCCATGTGATCAGCCTGCAAACGCTGGCTAACCTCAGCCATGTCTTCGTCGGCAGTGAATGTATAGCCAGGCCAGCCGACCCAGATAGCTTCACCCGCATCGTGCAGGCTTTTCAGTCCGGTAGCCAACCCACCGGCACTAGGCAGGTAAGCAAACTGGCCTTCCTCAAAAGTAACGGATATGGGTAGTCTATTGGATACAATAATAATTTTAGCCATAGAATTAAAGGTTAGAAGGTCATTTATGGTTCAGGCATCGTCCTTGCGTTCAGTAGGCGTTTCGCGTATTCCATCATTGGAGCGTATGCGATCCAGTTCCCAACGGTTTTTCGGCAAGTAGCCGACATAGTTTTTCCGCATGAAATCAATTAGTTTTTCCCTCACGTCGCAACGCAAATCCCAGACTTTGGTGGAATTTTCAGCGCTTACCAGCACCCGTAGTTGCATGCTGTGTTCGGTACTATCTGTCACTTGCAACACCTTTACCTCCCCATCCCACAGCGGATTATGCTCCAAAATTCGGTCAAGTTCGGCACGCAGGGGTGCCATAGGCATGGCGTAGTCCACGTGCAAGTAGACTGTACCAGTAATTTGAGCAGAAATACGAGTCCAGTTTTGGAAAGGTTTGTCCAGGAAATAATTGACAGGCACAATCAGCCGCCGGTTATCCCAGAGCCGCACGGTTACGTAGGTAAGCATAATTTCCTCAATCCTCCCCCATTCACCTTCCAATACCACCACATCGTCCAGGCGAATGGGCTGGGCAATGGCAATCTGAATGCCAGCGAAAATGGTAGAAAAGCTCTTTTGGGCAGCAAAACCGAGGATAATCCCCAATACGCCTGCCGACGCCAGCAGACTAACGCCAATCTGCCGGATAGAGTCAAAAGTCATCAGGGCGATGGCGGTAGCAAAGATGACCAGCACAAAAATGATGACCCGTTCGAGTATCTGAAACTGCGTATAGACCTTGCGGGCCTGCAAGTTATCGTCCGAATTAATGTCGAAGCGATGCAACATCACCGCCTTTAGTACGGCCAGCAAACGGATGAGCAGGAAGGTAACGCAGCCAATGAGTAAAATAGTGAGTATTCGTTGCAGCGCCATCGCTACTTTGGGCGGAATGCCGGAGAAAAAGGCCAACACCAGCAACAAGAAAAGGATCACTAAGGTAGAGAGTCCTGGATAGTAGGCTTTTTGTTTGATGGATTGTACCAGGTAGTTTTTACCAAAAAACTTTTCTGCCATTCGGAACACCAACCAGTAAAGCAATAGAATCAGCAAAAAGGCGCCGGCAAAAGCGAGGGCGGTAGGCAGCAGGCCGTACTTTTCAGAAAATGTTTGCAAGTAAAATGAGTTCATACTAAAATAGGGTGGCACACGTGATGACTTGGCTTCGGAGGCCAGCCTTTATGCAAATCAAGCTAAGTTTTACTAGCTTGCAGCACTATTTTACCTATGGGAATCAGATCAGTTTTAAGCAAACCGTTTGCTGCCTGGGTTGTTGGGCAACAACAAAAATGGTCGGCAGATGCAGTAAATACCCAACAGAAGGTATTCCAACAACTCATTGCCAGCGCCACCCAAACAGTATTCGGCCAGGAGCACGGCTTTGGCTCTGTGCGCACATACGAGGATTTCAAACGTTTTGTTCCCATCCGGGATTACGAACAGCTTTCGCCCTACATCAAACGGGTAGTCAACGGAGAGGAAAATGTACTTTGGAAGGGCAAACCAGTCTACTTTGCCAAAACCTCCGGCACTACTTCTGGGGTCAAATACATTCCTATCACCCGCGAATCCATTCCCAACCATATTAACTCGGCCCGGAATGCGCTATTGACGTACATTCACGCAACGGGCAATGGGGCTTTTCTGGACAAAAAATTGATTTTCCTTTCGGGAAGCCCGGAAATGGAGCAAAAGAACGGCATTTTCACGGGTCGGCTGTCGGGCATTGTCAATCACCACGTGCCGGGCTACCTGCGCACCAATCAGATGCCTTCGTACGCTACCAACTGCATCGACGATTGGGAAACCAAGCTGGACAAGATTGTAGACGAGACTTTGCCCCAGCCCATGTCGCTCATTTCGGGCATTCCACCCTGGGTGCAGATGTATTTCGACCGCATCCGCGAACGAACCGGCAAGCCCATCAAAGACGTATTTCCCGACTTTTCACTCCTGGTATATGGCGGCGTGAACTTTGAGCCTTACCGCGCCAAACTCTACGAAACCATTGGCAAGAAGATAGATTCTATCGAAACGTATCCGGCATCGGAAGGCTTCATCGCCTACCAAGATTCACAAACGGAGGAAGGCTTGCTGCTTTTGCTCGACAGCGGCATTTTCTTCGAATTCATCCCAACAGAAGATTATTTCTCCGAAAACCCAACCCGCCTCAGCATCGGAGACGTGGAACTGGGCAAAAACTACGCGCTGGTCATCAATAGCAACGCTGGCCTTTGGGGCTACTCTCTTGGCGACACGATCAAATTCGTTTCCAAAAATCCGCACCGTATTGTGGTCACCGGACGAATAAAGCACTTTATTTCGGCTTTTGGCGAACACGTGATTGGAGAAGAAGTGGAAAAAGCGATGAAAGCAGCGATGCAAAAACACGCCGAAGTAGAACTGGTAGAGTTTACGGTCGCTCCGCAAGTAAGTCCGAAGGAAGGACTACCGCACCACGAATGGCTGGTGGAATTTGCCCAACTACCGAAAGATATGCCCTCGTTTGCACGGGATTTGAACGCGAACCTGCAACGCCTCAATGTCTATTACGATGACCTGATTGTGGGCAATATCCTGCAAAACCTCAAAATTACTGCCTTGCCCAAAGATGCTTTCCGTAACTACATGAAGTCGCTGGGCAAGTTAGGCGGCCAGAACAAAGTCCCCCGTTTGTCTAATGACCGCATTATTGCCGATGCTTTACTGATGTGCTGATGGATGAAAAAAGGTCGGCAGCGTTTGAAACGCTGCCGACCTTGGGAATTTAAGGAACGTGCCCAAAGTATCAACTTACCTTTTAAGTTTCCTCTGCCCTGTCATATTTAGAAGGCCTATTTTTAACACTGAACATTGCCCCGCACGACTAAACGACTAACTAGATCAAGAACTCAAATTAGGGAAGGTGCCTATCTGCTCCGGCGGAGCATCCTGTTTATAGAAATAAGCCCTAAGCGCGAACATGCGCAAGTGTCAGCCAGTCTGCTCCAAACGCTGCTGGATAAAGACATCAAGGATTTATTCCGATTGAACCAAAGAAAAGCCGTCCAACTAAAGGTAGTTTTGCGCTATAGCATTTTTTATTCTACCTTTTGGGCATCATGAAACATCTACTGACACTTTTCTTCTTTTTGGCCTTGTCGGGTGCAGCCTGGGCGGCGCTCGGCGGCAAATCCTTCAAAGATGGTAAGGAGCTATATGAACAGGGCAACTACCAGGAAGCCATGGCGCACTTCGAAAATGCGATCCGCGAAAACCCGGAAGCCTACCAGGGCAAGGGCAATTACATGATTGCCTTGTGTTACAAAAAGCTGGACGCATGCAGCCAGGCAAAATCCTACTTCAAACGAGCCATCGAAGCTGATCCGGCCAAGGGTGGCGCCAGTTCGCTCGATAAGTTTAACGAACAAATTGAATACTGCCGATTCACTATCGCCGATCTCCACAACGCCTCCGACGTTCCCGCAACTACCACGCCCGCGCAGGAAACACGGCCCACCGTTCTGCCTACTCCCTCCGTCGAGAAGCAACCGAGCAGCCGGGTTCCCATGATGGCTGGTATTGCAGCGTTGGTATTATTGCTGGGCGCAGGTGGTTATTTTGGCTATAAAAAAATGCTGCAAAATAAGGAAGCCGCCGCCGATACACGCAGTTACGCTTCGGACCAACTCTACAACATCAGCGAGATTCTGTTCAATGATGCGCTTTGGCTGGATTACGCAAAAAAGTATGGAGAAAACAACGTCCAACGGATTCAAAATAGTTGGCAACTGGAATACGCGCAGTTGACTGAAAACAAGGATGAAGTGGGCATCAACCAATTGCTGCGCAAGATCAGGCAGTTAGAAAGCAGCCCGGCCAGTGTTTTTCAAGGTCTTACTAGTTAGTTCATTCCAAGCTTCATCATCTATGTACCTGATTTTTAGCCTTATTGTTTTTGTAGTAAGCATTTCCTTCTGGCATTGGCGTTCGGTACGAGGAGCGACTCAATTGAAACCGATCAAAGCCGCTTCTTCTTCTTCTTTCATCAAAAACTATCGCAAGGAGCTAATAGACGGGAACAAATGGCAGAAATACGCCCAGAAGTACGATGCGGTGACTGTGCAAAAACGACGCACGCGCTTCACAACCACGCTCAACGAATTGCTTACCCGGCAATCTTTTTCCGCTAGTAGCTTGCCTGGCTGGTATCCTTTTTCTAAGCGAATGGATAACTTGTCCGTCAATCCGGCCAAAGTATTGCGGCTGGTGGGTTGGTTGGTATTATACAGTACAGCCCTCTCGGCATTTGGACAAGACGAACAGACAAAAGACTACTTGGATCGCGGCAATGCGCAATACAAAGCAAAAGACTACAGTGCTGCGCTGGAAAGCTATCGGGCTACACTGGGCTTTCAATTGAAGCCCAGTAAGCTAGCTAACGTACATTACAAAATTGCTCTCATATTCAATAAACTTCACCTCTGTGATAGTGCGCGGGTGCATTTTGCCATTGCTTTAGAAAACGATGCTGAAAATGGCGGTGCTTCCAGCTTATCCAAGTTTGATGAAAAAGCCCGTGAATGCAATTTTAACCGGGCGGACGCATCCAACTCATCAGGCAATAGCCATAGTCAGGAAGCGGTTCCCGCAGAGCCAACACAGCCGTATGTTGCACCCGACAACCGCGCACAGGAAGTAAGTACTGAGGCTCAGGAAGACGATTCAACCAGTTGGGTTGGCTATTTTTTCTCGGCTATATTCATCTTTTTCGGTTCCTGGCTGGTGCTGGTTATCTGGCGAAGTGTCAGTGGGCAAAATAGCAAGGTAGCCCAACAGCAACGCCTGGAATTGGATAAAGTACTGAACGATGAGGCATTCTGGGATAGTCAAATGCAGGCTGGTTATTCTCCCGCTATGGTAAAGCAAGTACGGGCGGTAATAACCAAGGCCAATGCCACGCTCAGCCTCAAAAGCACACACAAGACAGTCGCCCAGCTACATATGCACTTGCGTTGGCTCCAAACCAACCCCAAGCTGTATTTCCAACCAGATGCTTTCCAAACCGGATATGCCGCACTGTTGGGCCACTTTCTTCCCTACGATTTTTACTGCTTTTTCACTGCTGAATGCATAGCTGAAGGCAAGTCGCGCGTGGTGTTGATCGAACATCCGAACAAACCGGAATTGAGCCGCAAGGTCTTTGCTTCGGAAAAATTCGTGCGGGGCATGGAAAAAGGCACAAAGCTCAAAGTACTGACGCATTTGGTGAATGGAAAATACGTCCATTGGAGCAACGATGACACTTTTTACACGCCTTTTCTTTCGCACCTCTCCCCCATGCCAACGGGCACTCGCACCGGGCTGGGCGGCACTCCGCTTCAAATGATGGAAAGCTGGCAGGGCACGGCAAAGGGCATCGACTTGCACCAGTATTACGAAATTTTTACTGATGCCTTTCCTTTTTTCCTCTTCCCCCATTCCGACACCATTGTGCAGGCAGTTATCCCTTACCAGGGCCAAGTACCCGCAACAACCACCGGCTTCGAGACGGCACCAGACACATTCGTTGCTAACAGCGGCACAGACTCCTTCCTGGACGGAATGGCTACGGGCATGTTGCTCGATTCCATGACTAGCAGTATCCATACCCATCATGATCATTTCTCCGACGTTTCCTAAGCGGTTACGGGTATTATTCTACGCGGTCAATGGCGTGGGGTTGGGGCATCTTACCCGGCTGTTGGCCATTGCCCAGCAGCTCAAAAAGGTGAACCCGGACACGGATCTGTTCTTTATCACGTCCTCAGATGCGGATAATTTATTGAGCAAGGAAGGTATTCCGTACGTCCATTTGCCCAGCAAAACCGTGGTATCCCAATCTGGCACGTTGACGTATCGCAAACTGGGCCGGATGTATGCGGCATTGGTGAATCCGATTTTTGACCATTTCCAGCCCCACGTACTGGTGGTAGATACAATGGTGACAGGCTCCTTCCACGACTTGCTCAATGTATTGCGCTTCGGCAGTTGCTTCAAACTATTTATCCACCGCGCCCGCAAGATGGAAGCGTACGACCAGGGCACCGTGCAGGCGCAACGGTTTTACGACCTGGTTATCGCCCCACACTACCAACACAGCGAAGTAATTCCCATGCCAGTAGGCTTTGAAGTGCCTTTGTATTGGAGTGGTCCGCTCATGCTGCTTGACCATACAGAAGCGCCTAACCGTGCCTGGGTCAGGCAAAAGTTAAATATTGGCCAGGAAGACTTATTGGCATTTGTATCCCTGGGCGGCGGGGGCGATACGAGTAATACAACTACGTTTGGAATACTTTTACGAAGCTTAGCCCAATATTCAAACCTGAAAATCCTGTTGGCAGAAGGCTTGCTTTCGGATGGAAACGAGCTGGATGATTTACTAGAAGAGATACCGGCGCTGCGTAATCGAATCATCCGAACAACGGAATATCCTGTGGCCAGGCTATTCAAAGGAGTGGACTTTGCATTGGCGGCGGCGGGCTACAATACCTTCCACGAATTAATGCACTTTGGCGTGCCTACGATATTCATTCCTAAACCACGCGGCTACGACGACCAACTGGCTCGAGCCACCCAGGCAGAAACACGGGGAGCGGCTTTCGTTTGTGAAGAAAATGATGATTTCGAGATCAAGCTGCCTTTACTGATCGCTCGCCTCCTGTTGCCATCAGTGCAAGCAGACTTGCGAACCAAAGCGTCTCAGTTGGTGCCACAAAACCACGCAGAAGCGACGGCGCGGATGATTATAGAACAGGTAAGTCAGCAATTTGCGCAAAACGAACCCATCGAGCCGTGATGAAACACAAGGCCATGGAGGTCATTCGGCACCGCGAATACCAAGCCGATTCCTGCCCTACTTTCGGACCGGAAAGTGTGGGAATTGTGCCTACCCACGCCTGCAACCTCAATTGCATTACCTGTTGGAGCTATTCGCCCTTGCTGGCTACCAAACCTTCCAAAGCCTGGAAAACCAAGCAACTGCCTTTCCCCATTCTACAAAACCTCTTGCCCGAACTGGCCACCTTGGGTACGCGACGCATTATTCTCACCGGCGGTGGCGACCCGCTGGTCTACCCACACTTCAACGAAACGGTGATGCTGGCCAAAAAACTGGGCCTGAAAGTAACGCTCATTTCCAACCTCACGCTTATCCAGGATTTACCAACGTTTCTACAGCTCGAAATAGATACGATTCAGGCCAACTTTTCGGCGGCTGATCCAGCCAGCTACGTTGCCTTTCATCCCAACCGCAAGTCCAAGGATTTTACGCATTTGCTGGAAACGCTTTCGGCCATTGCCCAAACATCGACCGAGCTTAAGCTGGTTTGTGTCATTTGCCGAGTGAATGCGCATTTGATTCCGGCCATGCTCCACCTGGCAAAAGAACTGGGGGCGGGCATTCAATTCAAGCTCATGAGCATAGCCGAAGGTACCGCCAAAGTATCCATTGATGAGCCGCAAAGGCAAAAGCTGCACGAGCAAGCTGTCTCCTTGCAGCAATTAGCCTTGGAACTAGGCGTTAAAACCAACCTGTCAGCATTTTTCCAAACATTGCGCGGCGAAAATGTGCATTCGTTTCCCATCGATGAAATAGGCTGCTTTGCCGGATTGTGGTACAGCCGCATTTGGGCAGATGGCACTGTACACTATTGCTGCAATCCCACCGAAACGCTGCATGTGGGCTCCTTGCACGAACAATCATTCACCGAAATCTGGCGGGGAGAAGCCTACCAAACCCTTCGTGTACAACTCAGAAGCGGTCATTTTGTGGCAGGCTGCCAACAGTGCGGCAAGTTCGACCTGAACTGGCGGTTGGCAGCAGTGAAGGTGTAAAAAAAGGTCGGCAGCGTTTGGAACGCTGCCGACCTTGGGTCTGAATAATATTGTTCAATCATTTTTTATGTATGTCGTAGCAGCGTTACAGTGTAACGCTGTAGACGTGCCGTGATTGCCACCATACCTTAAGTCGTGATTCCCAGGCGACACAGCGTTACACTGTAACGCTGCTACGACATTCGTTTCTGCAATCACCTATTTCTTTTTAGGCTTTAATCTAATTTCTACCACTCCGTCTTTCCCTTCTTCTCCGAATGGCTTGGTTGCCTGCTTATCTTTATTGACATTGATAGACTCACTATCTGGCGGTACTGCTCCTTGCTCACCAACGGATAGTACTCGAAAGTGCCCCCATATTCTGTATGGCCAACATAGCCCTTCTCCTCCAGATTTCGGATAATGGTCGAAAGCATGTTATAATGCGGCTTGGGGGCAGGTGTGTCTGTCAGCAAATCTTTGATAAATGCCTTCTGTACATTCCACAACAGATGCATAATTTCTACTTCTTTGGCCGTCAATTTTTCCATACCCAAAGCTAAAATCATTTCACAAAGCACTGTTTTACAGCAGGAAGCATTAAAAAAAAGGTCGGCAGCGTTTGAAACGCTGCCGACCTTGGGCAAGTAAACCTATCCAACCTTACGCTAACATGCCCTGGCACTCATTTTTGCGAATATCATTGACCTCAATGGCCATCTGCTGCTTGGGGAAGTTCGTATTTTTCCATGCGTAACTGAATGACTTCATAGGCTACCCTTGGTGGGCAAATTTTTCTGGGCAAAACCAGGAGCAGCATCCAAGCTAACGATAGATTGGGAGTGGGTTTGTTTACAATCACCTGCCCTACACTCAGCCTACCTCGGTAGCCGCCTTTCCACTGCTGCAGTGGAAAAGCGGAGAAAAAAGCGGACGCTGGACTAAATAGTAGGTCTTAGCAGACGCTAAAGACCAGATAACATCCCTAACTAGATAGGAGATGTCGCTAATGCCAAACTTTCCATATTTTAGCAGTCTAATGCTTTATTACAATTTGCTTATTAATAACTTCTTTACCTTGCAATATGAGTGACATTTTTAAGCAGCATTAATAAGGTGATCGCTTACAAATCGAATTTAATTTTCGCGATGCTAAACAACACTTTGGCCTTTCCGATTTCAAGAACTCCAAAGAACAAAACCTGACTAACTTTTTTAACCTGAGTTTACTGATGGGGCTAGTCAGTAAGATCCTGCTAGAAGAATACCGCCCTAAGCTGGCTATCGCGCAGTTGAGTATACTGGACTTAAAAATCCTGTTCAGTGTGCAGAACACAGTCAAAAAACGATTTTAAATTGGCTCAAAATAACCCCAACATTATTTTTAATGAGCAATTCTGTGACCAATTCATACCAGATGACCTTAATTAACGCCGCTTGAGGTGGGATCCATATTGATAGAAAAGCCGGATATAAAACAGGATAAAGGAAATCAATATGAGATGGAATTAGCTATTGATTTTCCTTTATCCTGTTGAAAAATAGTTTAGCTGGAAAACCCATAATGCACTATCTTATTTATTAATAATAAATTGATATCCATATGAGTTTTTCCCATCATTAATTCGTAGAATATATTGACCAGGTAACAAACCTTGTACATTAAGCTTTGTTATTCGTTCATTAGATTTGTTCTTAGTCGACTTCACTAAACTTCCAAAACGGTCATACAGTCCTACTTCATAGGAAAGAAAGTCTTTTGCAGTAAGGTTACTGGCACTTTCATTCTGACCGAAGGTATTATCTATCTCATTAGCGGTAACTACAACTTCTGTAGTTGCTGGATTTGGAGCGATAGAAAATCCAAAATAATTTTGTAAATAAAAAGTTACGAATTTACTACTACTACTACTAGTACTACAATTAGAAGTAATTTGGAACGTGGCTGTCTGGCCATAACCAAGTTGTAAGTCTAGGTATTTACCTGATCCATAAGTGCGCCAAGAGGTTGCATTGCCTGCAGCTAAAGCCCAATTAAAAGTAAGCCCTGAGACTGAGGTATTCAGAGTAACCGTTGTATAACCAGCTCTTAAGCTATTAGATGAAGATAAAGTAACGTTTTGGTAGTTATTGGTATATGTCCCTTCTATATAACTTCCTACAGTAACATTATATGTTAACTGCATAGGGGTACTACAAGTAATATTTGGAGCAACTGTAAATGTAATAGATCCGGGTCCGGGTCCAATTGTAGAAGTACCACTTACAGTAGCTATGGTTCCTGTCCCAGAAGAAGGAGTAAGATTAGAGGTTGTATTCCAGGTTACTATACCCGCTGGGGGATTTTGAAGTGTAAATGTTCGGCTATTACCTGTACAAATAGCATCAGCCCCCGAATTACTGATAGAAGGAATTTGAATAGTATTGGTAGTAGTAATAGCAGGGTCATCTGACAACCAATCACTTAGTCGAGTGGAGGGTGTGCCACCACCAGTCCAAGATAAATCAAATCTGCCATAAAACCTTGTGGCATTTGGTGGGCACCCCACGGACCCACCATGTAATTGTCCTGCAATTCTATGGTTTTGGTCAAATAGTGGCCCCCCTGAAGACCCTCCTTCTGTAGTCCCAGCATCATAGTTAGTAGTCCAATGGGTATTTGGCTGAGAAATTGCACCATTACTCCAATTAATAACTGGATTGAGTGTAGCAGCCTGGTTATCAATAGCAATTTTCATAACATCTCCCGCAGGATGATGTAGGATAGCAGAAGAAGCCGGAGCGGTAGCAATTCTGGACCAACCAAGGTAACGTATGCCAGTAGTGGCGTTAGGTCGTTGATTAAGTTCTAATAAAGCAAAGTCAGTATGCACCCAAGATGCTCGCAAGGTGGAGCCGTTATATGTTGTATAGACAAAATCATCTCCACCCCCACATAAAATGCTTCTATACTGAAAGCGGAAGGCCCAGTCGTTGGAGGAACCTGAATCCAGGCAATGGAAAGCTGTTAAAAAGTAAGCACGGAGATTTTGGCAAGCATTATTAAGTAAAGCGCCTGAACACAACCTTGTATTCTTATCTAATAGCACCATGGCTACGCCATTTGCTTCCGTTTGCCAGCTTTGTCCTTGTGAACAGGCCACATCAATATTACAGGAAGATGATTGACCAAATCCACCAGCATTTTCAAACATATCTTTGTACCCGTGCACGACATTTGATATATGTAGTTGACTTTTACCGGTCGAATTTTTTGGTTCAAAAAGTTCCAAAATAATGGAATTACCTTTAACTAAATCAGTGGCAAATAAACGGGATGGATTATTCTCTTTAGCGGTAATAGGGCCAATCTGCATTGTCTTGTCGGCATTATAGATAACTAAATCAGCCCCTTCAGACAAATAGAAATCATCAAATTGCAGGTTAATGGAGTAAGCCATGGGTGAAGATATTTCCAATTGCCATACCCTGCCTTCTGGCGTAGCTGTCCATTTTCCATTATTAAGTCCTAAGTTAACCAAGCATGCTTTACCAAAACGAAAAGGCAAACCATGGTTTTTCTCCTGTTTATCTTCTACCAATAAAGATTTTATATCTACTTTTTGAGTTATTCTAAAGTGAGAGGAATTATTTAAATTAGAAAGTCGTGTTTCTACTTTTTTATTCTTAATACTACGAGTTACTACTTGCCCATACATAGATGACAAGAAAAACAAATAGAGAATTGCAGTGTATAAATATCTCATAATCAGGAAGTGAATATTGTATGATTTAGTCAATTAATACTTAATGGAATAAATCCATTTTAAGGCATCCTTTCACATACCAGATTTGGAGTCTTTAGAAGGGCGCTCGTACTTGCGTACTCAACAATTGCTGGCGAAAACTATCCAATTCCTTCAAGGGAAGTTTGTCTGTTTGTAGCTTCAATCCTTGTAGGTTAGTCAACTTATCCATTCCCTGGGGAAGTGAGGTAATGGCGTTGTTCCACAAATCCAACTCCTTCAGGTTTTTCAGCTTGCCAATGCTGGCGGGTAGGGTAGAGAGTTTATTGCCACATAAGTTCAAGTCTTTCAGGTTGCTCAAGTCACCGAGTTGCTCGGGTAAGTTGGTTAGTTGATTGCCCCATAGATCCAGTTTTTCCAGGTTGGCAAGCTTGCCTATTTCAGAGGGAAGCTTGCCAAGTTGATTGCCGCGTAGATGCAAATCTTTCAGACTAGTCATGTCGCCTAACTGAGCAGGCAAACTTTGCAGCGGATTTTCGTTGAGGTTCAAGCCTTCTAATTTGGTAAGTTGGCCCATTTCCTTAGGAAGGGAAGCTAGTTTAGCACCTTCCAGACTTAATCCTTTCAAACTTTGCAGTTCACCAATGGAAGTAGGCAAGGAAGTAAGAGGATTACCGTTTGCGACCATTCCTTCCAGCTTAGTAAGCCCACCAATAGATTGCGGCAAGCCCGTCAATTTGTTTTGAGAAAGATGTAGTTGCTGTAAGCCTTTTAAGCCTCCAATACTTTCTGGTAAGCCTTTAAGCGCATTGGCCGACAAATCCAGTTCCTTCAATTTAGCGAGCTTCCCTACTTCAGTGGGTAAGCTTTCCAACCGGTTCATGGTCACATTCAAGCGACTCAAGTTAGTAAGCTGACCCAGCTCTTTGGGTAAGGTAGCCAGATTGTTATTGGCTAGTTCCAATTGCTGCAAGTGCGAGAGCTGCCCCAGTTCAGCGGGCAACTCCGTTAGTTGGTTATTGGAAAGAAGCAACTCCTGC
>JAZKGK010000119.1:12852-23586 GCA_040385915.1 Bacteroidota bacterium | reverse complement strand
ATTACCCAGCTTAGCAATATCAGCAGTGAGTTGGGAGATGCCTTGCAAACGCAAACGGTAAACCTCAGTAGGATTCTTGAGTGCTTCTTCCATCGTTTCTATGAGGGGCAATGAAGCTAGTTCCTTTGTTTCCAACTGCAAATCTGGAATAGGATTACCCCGCCAGTGGGATTCTTCCAGTTTGGGGAGTTGAGCCAACCAATCTGGTTTAGCAGTCAGTTGGTTATGGTCAACTTTCAATACGTGTAACTCTTTCAACTGGGCAATACTGGCCGGTAACTCCAACAGTTGGTTACTAGATAAGTCTAATTCCCTCAGCTCTTTCAATTGCCCGATTTCGGAAGGAATACTGGTAATACCTCCACTTACTTTCAAGGATTGTAGGTGTACCAGTTGGCTGATTTGAGCTGGTAAAGTAGTTATATTAGTAAGTTCCAAATGCGTTGTTTTCTTGGGATGCCGTAGCGCTTCTTTCAGATTATAGTAAGTACCTACAGGAGGGACGCTAGGATGAATGGGGTTTTGAGCGAAACCTCCCGTGTGAAAAGCTAGCGACAAAGCGAAGGTATAAGTGAGAATACGCTGTTTCATAATATTAAGACTTTAACTAAAAAATGATTTGAATCTAAACCTTTCATACTCATTAATACAACTGAGCAAATGGAGTAAAAATAAGTTGTGTTCTATTTGCCTAGTTGTATTAATGAGTTGCAAATATTTTCACCTTCCTTTTGCTTTATTCATCCATTAGGGCTACAGAACTTTGAATAACAAATTAGAAAGTAATGCTAACCTTCATGAGGTAGCATTACTTAGGAGCTATTTATTTGCTTTCGTTGTCCAAACAAGTAGAATAAGTGCTACAATACCAAAGACCCCTGCTACGAAATTGACTAACTGAGCACCAATTCCCATTAGGCCAAAACCAGTTAAAAAAACAACAAAAAGTATATTTTGTTGTTTTTTAATAACCTCATCCCGAGAGAAAAAAAAATACAGAATTAATGCAGGAAACAGAAAGAGAAAGCACCCTTTGAGATAGTCTAAATCCAGCTCTATATCCCCTGTTTGGTGAGAGTAATTTTGTAATAGATAAAAAAACCCCCATAGCATTAAGAGAAACGCAGTTATATTTATTGCAACAGAAATAACTTTATTCATAGCATATAGAATTTAATTTCTTGATTTAGTCAACTTACTTCGTAGTTGGTTCGTCAACTTTTCTAATAGTCGATCTGAAAGTCCCCCTATTGTCTAAATAATACTCCTCCGCCCCACTATTAAGGTCTAATGGCCCCACACCATCAAAACTTATTACTACCGTTGTAATAATATTTCCACTAAAAGAGTGAACATAGGTTCCTTTGAAGTTGGTTTTTTTCTCATGGCCTCCTTTATCTGAAGAACCGTGTTTCGCTTGATGGGAAAACTTTACCTTAGGCTTTACAACAATAGGTTCTTTGCCTCCTTCAGCCTCGACTTCCGCTTCGAATAGTTTAATCCACTCTTCTTCGTCTGCAAATTCGTCAATGTCATTACCTGATTCTTCAGTCAGTATCATTCCATGGTATGTTGTACTTCCTTCTTCAAGGCTATTATTAAGTGAAATTGTAAGTTCATCATCGAATCCCCAATCTCTTAGATCTATAATTTCTGATCCAGCACCTTTCTTTTGCAAATCACTCACAAGTTTATTGAGCTTTTTTGCATCAAGATCATTGGCAGTTCTTTGACTTTTTATTGATTTTAGATAGCTATTAATAACAGCTTTTAAATCATCTAAACTAAATTTAAAATTCTTTGATGCCATCTCTGGTAGAGGAGTTGTTTTAGGCTTTTTTTTCTTCTTTTCAGCCTCATCGTCATCATCTTTACCTTTTTCCTGTGGCCCCATTCCATCAGGATCAGTGAATCGCATTGGGTTATCAAAACCATAGTTATACGGAGAGTGTCTACGCATCTGATCAGCCAACGGATCAACGCTATGCCATCGGCCTAATTGAGGATCGTAATAACGAGCGCCGTAGTCATTCCAATTCAACCCTAATTCCCCAATCTTTTCCTTGCCATTATACTGGAATTCATTATCCGGGTTACCCGTCTTTTCAATGCCCACTAAGTTCAATCCCCAGGGTGAATAGTGGTTTTCCTGCACAATCATCGTTCCCGTTACCTTGGCTTCAATATCATCAAACCAAGTATCGACTGTGCTTTCGTTGGCTACCATTACCTGCACATAGCCATCCTCAGGTGCCTTGTAGGATAGAGTTAAGGGCTCCCAGCCATTCAGGGCTGCCACCTTCACTACTTTCTGGTCATAACCCAGGTAGGTGCCATCAGCTTTGTAGAATATGTACTTCAAGTACGCTTTGGGCACATTAGTGCCCGAAGCAGTGGGGGAAAGGGCCACCTGTAAACCCATTTGCAACGTAGGCAGGGAACTTTTACTTTCCATCCCTCCAACGTTGGGGGTATTCCCCACCGTCGCCACGTAGACCGACAGCGCCTTGTCGTTACTGCCTGTCGCCGGCGTTTTGTAGGAGGCATACGCCGACAAGTCCAGTTGGTCGCCTTTGTTCATCTGGATCTGTTTCCAGGGACCCAACACCAGGGTTGAATTTACTTTGGCCGAGTTAGCCCCCGTGCGAAAATTAGTAGTGCTGCGGGTCGTGCCAACGTTGGCCCAGGCTCGCTCCTCATTGGTTTTGGTGGGTTCCCCCGTTTCCATCGTCAGCTTGTAAGGATAGGTACTGCCCTGACGGAAAGAAAGCCGCAGGTTACCCAGGTGATCCTTGTAGCTGTATTCGTAGGTAAAGCCGCTGCCACCGGTGGTGAGCTTAGCATTCATTACCCTACCTTCCTCAAAAGGGAAGAATTGCAACTCCTTGTTGATATATACCAATCCAGAAGCATAATCGGTCGTGGTAATGGTGGCCGCATTGGCATCTGGCTTGCTGCTTACAATCGAGCGCAGTTTGATGCCCGCTGCATTATACACATTTTGAATGTTGTTGCTATTGCCAAAATCAATGTAGATGGGTAGGTTCAGGTGGTTATAGACAATGCTGGTGATCTTCTTGTTGGCATCAGAGATCAGGTTGCCGTTGGCATCATATAAATACTCTGCGCTGGGTGTACCCTGTTTTACTCCATCGGCAAAATCACCACCCACCCGAGGTTTTGAATCGGCATTTGGCTGTGTGGCATCGTCCACTGAATACAGGCGATTGCCAGTACCCGTGTACTTATAAGTCAACTGGTCAGTTTTTCCAAACTGAGCATCGGTGCTGTTAGTGCGGCTCATTAAACCAAACTGCATCATCGAACCAATGTTGCCATTTCGATCATACTTCATTTTATTGTCTACGCTTGGATTAGCCGGATCGTAACCCAGGGAAAACTGTTCCCCATTGACGGTGGAGGTATAGATCGCTTGTGTTAGCCGATTTCCCTCATCGTAGCCATAGGTAAACATTCGCTTTGCCCGATCCTGTTTGCTTTGCCACTTCTGACCTACAATGTTGCCATTAAACAGCCCTGTTAGAGCGCCACCGGAAATATTCGTACCACTATTATAGTACAGCTCAAAGCCAAATAAGTCATTGTCCGTTATTGTAGTACTCAAGTCCGCATCGTTAACTTTGGAGAGCCATCCTCTTATATTGTATCGGTAGTCCATCGTCTGTAATACCTCTGTAGTAGAAGTAAGGTTCCCTACTTTCTTTTGCTTCAGTTGCCCTAACTCATTATAGCTATTTTGGCTAATCTTTTCTTCTATTGTTTCAGTATTGTTCTTTTGGAAGATGTTTAATAATCTTCCAGCGTGGTCATAATCAAAACGCTTGTATACGGTAGTAGGCGTGATCGTAGTGAGTGTACTATTAACGGTATGTTGAATAGTATTGCGCAAAAGCTTACCCGAAAAGTCATATACATTACTGGAGACTTCTTTGCCGTTTAATAAGCCTCCTACGTAGTTCTCAGCATAAGTTTGAATCGTCCGCCCATATTTATCATAAAATACAGCTCCCGTCAGGAAGTCATTGGTGTAAGGGGTAGCATTTGTAGTACCTAATACCCTTGTTTTAGTACCAGTTACTTTGCCTATTACTCGATCGGTTTTCACTGGCTCGGGATCAACGGCTACATAAGCCGGATCAATTCCCGCCCCATTATCAAAATCGTAATCATCGTAAAAAGTAACCGATAGAATTTCCGTGTTCAGGGTAGGGAAAGCAGTATTGGTATAGCCGAAGTAAGTAGCCGCTGTAGCGGTATGGGTTTCCCACTGGGCGGATACCAGGTTGGCATTGGTTTGCATATTCTGCTGGGTGATAGCCGAACCCGGTGAATAGATGCCCATTATCACAGAACGCCCGCACGGATCGTATTTATTGTAACTCCATTGATTGGCCGCCTTCTGTTTGGCATCCTGGGAAAGTATAAGCTGGTCTCTTTTGTTATAAACCATCACCACTTGTCCTGATCCTGGTACTTTTTTCTCAATCATTCGACCTTTCGCGTCGTAGTGATAGGTAAAGCACCATAAGTCGATAAAAGTAGCGTCAGGTGTAAAGGAAAGGGTAGCAATACTGGCGGCTCCTTCTGGCTGAATGACCATTCGGAGTTGCCCCATGGCATCGTAGATATAGTAGGTAAGAGCAAAGTTGGCATCGGTCAGCGGTGAAGCGGAACTGATCTGTACTTTCTTCAGCAATAACCGGCCTTCTTTGTCCGAATAGCCCACCGTTTTATTGCCGTGTTCATCCTTTGTCTCTTTTACATAAAGCGACTTGGCTGGATAATACCCTGACGTAGCCACACTTCCAAAGATATCCCCGGAGCCAAAGGTATAAGTAAATTTGCGAACATTGTCATCATCGCTCGCAGGAGAGATCGCCTGCCGGTTAGTTCGTTCGAGTAAGCGAATGGTTTTATTCGTTGCGAGGGGTAATTGGGTATTTGCATCCAACTTTACCTGCCAATCTTCCCCAGCTGCTCCTTGCTCTAGCACCCGATTCAAGGGCGAAGCCTCCAAAAAGGATTGTGCTGATGGCTTATCTGTCTTGGCTCGCCCATCCGCATCGGCACCCGGATTGTTGGCCATTTTATAAAAAGTAGTTAAGTCCGTGATGGCCGTTGTCTTATAAAAGCCATTATTGCCACCCGAGTAGGGCAGGTATTTTTCTAACTCCCGATTATATATATCATATATAATCGGCTGCACCACATCCTGCATGGTAGGGCTGCCCTGGGTGGTTACACTCTGCATCGGACGGCCCAACCCGTCGAAATACGTAGTCTGCTGATTGCGTTGGCTCACAGAAAGCGGTCCAATGTCGTATAAATTGGTGACACCCGGAATCTGAACCGTGTTGGTAATGATGTAGTTGAGGTCCTGATCGGCAATGGAGGATTTGTACGTGCCTACGACGGCGGTTCTCGTAGTGCTCTCGCATCCCGTAGTCGTGTTGTAAGAAGCCACGTAATAAGTGGTGTTGAGGGCCTGTAGGGTCGTGGTATACGCCAAACCCGTGTACAAGGGCGTTCCTCCCGTAGGTGCCGCGTACCAGCGAGCCGAATTGGCATTGGCAGGCTGGGAAGCTACGAAGGTCGAAACCCGATCGGTAAAAACCGAGATGATTTCAACACGCATGGACATATGGGTTGAGTAGGTAACGGGCCTGATGCGCACGTAACGGGCCGAAAAGGGAGTGGTGAGCACATTTTTTACGACTGTCGTCTGATTGGTATTGCCGGTTAATACCGGTGGATAGTCGATCCAAGTATTCCCATCGAGGCTATACGAGAGGCGATAGCTGGTGACCCACTGATTGGCATTGTGCCGACCTTGCGTCAGGATGGCATCGACGGGTCTCACTTTTCCCAAATCAATTTGCAGATACTGATTGGCATCATTAGTTTGGGCGGACCAGTTGGCCGTCGTACTGAGGTCAAAAAGTCTACCTCGCCAGGGTTCGTAGCCGCCCCCGTAAAAAGAAGAAGCGGTAATGCTCGCATTGGGTAAGCCAGCCAAGGTCACATTGCCATAGGCTTCCGGAGCGGTGGGTACGGGATTGACCGTTACCGCCACGGCATTGGAGGTCACGGGACAATTGCCGTTGATCTTCATCAGGCAGGTATACGACCCACTCAGTGTGACTCCATAACTACTCAGGTTGGCTGACGTCAGATCGACGTTGTCTTTCCGCCACTGATAACTATAGCCCGTACCAGTAGGGGCCGTCAGGGTCACGCTTCCGCCCTGGCAAAGCGTCGTGGCGCTGGCAGTAATGGTAGCTCCCGGTACGGGATTGACTGTTACCGCCACAGCATTAGAGGTAACGGGACAACTGCCATTGATCTTTATCAGGCAGGTGTATGATCCGCTCCCCGTCGCTGCATAAGTACTCAAGTTGGCTGACGCAATATCAACATTGTCTTTCCGCCACTGATAACTATATCCCGTGCCAGTAGGGGCATTTAGGGTCACACTTCCGCCCTGGCAAAACGTAGTGGCACTAGCGGCGGTAATGGTAGCACTGGGAGCAACGATTTGGGAAACGGTCACCGGACCAATGGTCGCATTACAAGTACCTTTAGTCATGACAAGGGAATAGTTTCCCGCTAAAGTGGCTACATAACTATTGGTTGTTGCATTGGCAATATCGACCCCGTTTTTTTGCCATTTATAAGCAAATCCACTCTGATCGGCTACCGAAAGGGTAACATTCTCTCCTGGACAAAGGGTGGACGAGCCCGAGAGAGTGAGATTGGCAGGCGGACTCCAGGGCGTAACCGTAACGTCGCTGGAATTTACAGAACACCCGTTGACCATTATCCGTACCCGGTAGGTGCCAGACTCGGTGACGGTATAAGTAGCCGGCATCGGGGAGCTACTGAGGTTCACCCCGTTTTTCTGCCACCAGTACTGTACAGCAAAGTTATAGGGGCCTCCAAAGGTAGGTATTCCAGTGGCACTGCCGGTCAGGACTACTGTTTCCTGCGGGCACAGCGGAAGGGTACCCGTTGGCGAAATAGTCGCACTGAGGAAGTTGACCGCTATGGGACCGAGGGTAATGGTACAGCCATTGGCTGTCACGCTCACAAAATAGGTTCCTTCCTGGGTAGTCGGGCATGTAGAAGCCGTAGCGTTGGGAATGGACGTACCGTTCCGATACCATTGAAACGTATAGCTGGGCGGACCGCTGCAGCCCAGGGTAACACTACCACCCGGACAGAGCACCGGGTTGGAGGCGTAATACAGATTGGCGGCATCCGGACAAGGCCCGGTGGGCAAAGGGTAAGATGCTCCCCAGGATTTTTCACTTGCCAACCAAACGATGAGGATCCAAACGATGAGTAAGCCCATCCGCTGTATGGTAAAAAAGGGCATAAAGGTAGTATCCTTTGTCATTGAACCAAAGAAGAAAAAGTGAATAAAAGTATAAAGGGTGAATAATGGGGTAGGTTGGTACCTATTGCCCTTTGTAATGATAGACGTAGCTTTTTACGATATTCCCATCCTGATCTTTAATGGCTTGCAAGCGCTTGAAGCTATCGTATTCATAGTAAGTGGTTACATTCGCTGCATCCGTTGCCGAAGTCATCCCGGTTAAGCCATCATAAGTATAGGTCGTCATTTGGGCTCCTTGCGGATACAAGCGTAACTCATCTACCTTAACTGTACCAGTGGTAATAGTCAGGAGGGTACTGGCAGCTATATTATTAAAATAACATTCGTAATACGTCCAACCATTTTGGATAGTACCCGCGATGGTTTTGGTTGGTGCTGTTGAAAAAGTAAGTGCTCCTCCTTTTGTCCAATAAGTCAGCACATAATTGCCAGCTTGGGCAGGTAAAGGCAGTGTAAAATTACCCGTATGGCTTTTTCCACCAGTCCTTCCTTCAGTCGCAACAGCGGTATTATCTTCCTCAAAACTGGTGTAGAAGATATTCTGATGTACTTGTAGTAAATCAATCGTACAGCTTAGCCCTGGGTTGGTCGTCGCATTGTTTTGATAGCTATAGACAATGGTATACGTATCGGCGGGTAAGTTAAAAATATCATTGATTGCCGTTGAGCCAGGTGCATACTTCTTTGTAAACCAGGTCTTTCCTTTACTATCCTTGACTGCCAAGGCAAAATAGGGCACGGTTGAAGTAGCCGTTGTCTGAGTGAGTTTTATCCGGAAATTAACAGATTGGGCATACGTCAGTGAGAAGGTAACCGCCGTTGAGAAACCCGCAAAAGCAGGGTATTGCGTCGTATTAGCAATCGACCGGACTGCCGATGCGAAAGCTAGCGCAGTAGCCGTAGCATTCACAGAAGCATTTTTCACTTCGGCAATGGGAAAACTGTTATTGTATCCCCAAATATAAGTCTGGATGATATCGTCTTTGCTCTGGGTAGTTACAATATTGCCATTGGCGTCGTATTCAATAGTCCCATCCAGTTTGAAATCACTTGGCAATGCCCCGGAAGGAGCACTGGAAGCAATGGCTTTGGGAGAGGCCGTTTCGATCTGATATACCTCGTTGGGGGTAAGCATATTATCATGGTTTTTATACTTCATAAAGGAGCCATTGATCACCTTGTTATCTCGTTTGGTAAAGGTTTCCAGCGGATAACTAATCATATTCTTATCCTTCATTTCTTTGATCCAGCCCGTTGTTACGCTATAATCACCTGGGTACTTTACTTCCCGGGTCAATACGGTTCCATCGCTGTTAGTCGTACTTTCACTTTGTAAGTAAACCTGCGGATTATATTGATACGTTTTGCTCTTTTCAAGGAAGGTGGTCGCATTCGTGTAATCCCGCTCCAGCGTCGTTTTGACCATTACTTTCCCCATTTGGATCGGATAAAAATACGTAACCAAGTTATAGCAATACGAATTAATTGTATACGGAAAATCGCTATCATTCTTATAATCGAATAGATAAGGCCAGTAAGTTTGGGCATTCTCCACGGTCGGGTCATTAATCACCTCTTTAAGTAAGGTATTATCCTTATCAAAATACGAGGTCTGGTTTAAGAACCCATTGTCTAAATAAGGCGTGGAGGGGATGCCTACCATAAAATCGTCTGGATCGAAGGTAAAATTATCGGGGGTGGCCTTATACTTGTATTCTATTCTTCCCACCTTTCCATCCGAATACTTCTCGGTTACTTTTTCGTACCCTACCAGACTGCCATTGGCCGAGAAAGAATATGGAACGATGGTATTTGAATACAGGGTAAAATAATCGCGTATTCCCACGTAGATACTCTCATCTATCTTCTCAACCTCCTGCTTATATGATTTAGTATAGAATTTGGGAGTATGCATCATTTTGCCCCCCTCATATTGGTACGTCTTCTCCATCGTCTTTCCACTTTCGGGATCAAAAGATCGGATTCTACTCACGCGCAGGCCCCCACCCGTACTAGCTGTATTGGCCACGTTGGTCGATTCGGAATATCTTAAACTAATATAAGCCATTTTACTGCCCAGCATGCCCGTCTTATTGTCGGGATAGTTAGCCGTTACGCGGTATTGACCCTTTCCGAATGAAACGTTGGTACGCTGAAATGAGCCGGCGCTGCCAACATGGCAAACTTTGATCTCATCTTTCGAATAATCCCAGGCTAAATCCAGAAATGCTCGGTAAAAGTTGCTAACTGGATCGAACTTCTCTACGAGCGCATACAAGACATTTTTGGAATCGTATCCGCCACACAGAGGCGACAGTACGCATCCACAGGCCCAGTTAACCCCATTGGTTTGGCAATCGCTGGTATTCCCCCCGGAATCACAGAATAAGCTGCCGTCGATTGAGACAAAGGTGTTCTCTGAAAGGGTAAAAACGGATTCTTTAACCCCAGGCCCAATATCAACTAATCCAATGTTTTGCTCAACTTTGACAGTATCCTGCTGGCCAGTGAGGTTGGTATATTCGTGAATCTGGTAGTCAAACTCGGCTGATCCTTTGGTCGGATACGTAATTTTCTTTAAAGTTCCCGCTTTGATCCTTTCTGGATCAGGTTCGCGGTTGGCGCCAGTCCAGGAGGATAAAGCAGCGGGTATTGCCGCCATAGCAGCATAACGCCGGAAATCCGGAATAAGAGTCAAATTGTTAATTCCATTATTGTATCCCCAGTAATCCTGGGAAAAGGAGGATTTGTATGGCAAGGTCCAATCAGCCGTTCCTTCGTAGTATTCAAAGGTATGCTTGGCTTCCTGCGTCAAGCTCAGTAACTTGAGGCGCTTTTTACGATATCCAACGGGATATTTGAATAATACCCCCACGAGTTTTATCCGCGGATCAAAAAGGTCCACCGTAGAGCTTCCGGTAAAATAATCATAGCCCAAGGCAAAGCTTTTGAAAAGGCTCCCATCTTTATACCGGACATTTATTTTATCCAATTTCACCCCGTACATATCTTCCCGGGCGCTTTTTTCAAACTCCACTGCCCCATTATCGAATTCGATCCGGTCCAGGTATAGCGTACTGATAAAAGTGGTGGAAACATTCTGATCTAACCGCGTTCCGACTTCTTCCCCCAATTGACTGTAATAGTGCTGATACCCGTATTGTTCGGATACGGACGGCATTTGAACTACACAATTGTCTTCGGTAGACAGAAAAGGGACTTGGCTACTTCCTTCGCCCCAGGAAGTGGGAGAAAGGTTATATAATTCCCGAAACCGCTTGTATTTAAAAATTACTTTATTGCCTTTTGGGCTCAGA
>JAZKGK010000119.1:10237-12842 GCA_040385915.1 Bacteroidota bacterium | reverse complement strand
AATCTGGGTCAGGTAATAGGCCGAACGCGTTCGGGTGGTTTGAATGGGATCCTCAGGTTTCATAAAGCCGGCAACAGTCCAGCTGGCTTCAAAGATACCAAAGCTGTATTTATAGCCTTCCGGTGTAATGGCGACAATGCTATCAGCATAATTGATAAACTGGATATTATTCCGGTTGATATCAGCATAGTTGGTGTAGCCAAACTGAATATATTTCCCGGAGTAATTTCCAAAATTATAGGTATACAAATCAGGTTGCCCGTCTTTCCTCGACTCTCCTATCAACGTGAAAAAATCAGTAGTACTCCAGAAATTGCCATACTGATTATAAGGGGTGCACCCATACCACTTTATATTGCTGGCCGCAGCATTATACTGATTGACCTGGCTGGTAGGAAAAATGCTATTGAAGTCAGCACTCCCTATGTATTGATCATCCTTGCCCTGCACTTGGTGACTAATCACACCACCGGCATTCAAAGACCATCCTAATCCAACCCAGCTTGCCTCTTCAGTAGTTTTTATTCCTCCAGCATGGTAACTTAACGAAATTGGTACCGTGATATCACCGCATTTGATTTCATAAATAGGAACAGAAACGCTTGGCAGACCATTGAAAGTAGAAACCGGCGTTTCTACATACTTGCCTAAAGAGGCCACATTAGGAGAGGGAACGTGCACCGTTCTCATTTGCTTAAAGACATCTTGCTGATCTTTTAATTGGCAAAACGCATCAGAAGCCTGTAAGAGAAAAAAAGTAAGCACAAGGTAAAGTGTATTTTTCATCGAAAAAGTTATTAGTTAATATTCACTGATCGTAACAAAAAACCACCCAATGGAGCTATCCACCTAGGTACAAGGGAATTGAGATATCGGGTAGGCCTTTATAGGCGCTCACCGGGATATCCCCAAATTTTACCCAGCGCAGCCATATTGAGCCAGGGAATCACGTTAAGCAGGGCTACGGCAGGCGCAGCAAGATGGACTGAGCCATCACAGGGAACAACGCCAGTCTGCCCAGCAGGAGTGGCAATAGGACGTAGGAAAAAAGCAATCGCGACATAAGGATATCAAAAAGTAATTTAATAATTAATGCAGGTGCCAATTGTCCTAGCCCAACCGATCTGGACGATATGATGCAGTTCAATGGTCGTATCTTCCTTTATGATTAGTCTTCGATAAATCTACAGACTGATGTGCAAAAGATGAATTTTCAACTGATATAGATATTTATAGGGTTTGTCTAGGGCAAGCGCTCGCGGAGTATGAAGTTGTTGACTCATAGCGAAGATAATAGCCCCATAGATAACAGATTATGGATAAATACCCCATTTTATGCTCTACAATATTTAAAAGCAGGCCAATACAGCAACATAACGAAGCGTAACCGTACTGGCCTGCTCATCAATAACGAATCAGGAATTACTTCTGGAGGATTACTTTCTGGAAATCTACCTTGTTAGGAGTTACTAAACGAATGATATACATGCCGGTGGCAAATTGCCCGCCATCCATTTCAATCTGTTTTTCTTCCCCAGCTGCTACCGTTCCTGCAAATAGCGGGTGAGCCAAACCTCCCCACATATTATACATGTTCACAGAAGCATATTCGGTGGCCGTAGTGGTGAAACGAACGAATACTTTACCCGTAGAAGGGTTTGGAAATACCTGCATCCGTGGGCTGGTAGATTCAGTCAGGTTTTCAGTTGACATTCTAGCACCTCCCGTTGTGTAAGGAGACAAGACACTGCCTGGGATGATTACAGGGGCTGCATTGGCAGCCATCAAGGGCGTTCTCCAGCCTATAAGTAGTTGGTCTCCGCCCTGGTCTTCTTTATGCAAGGCTTCAATGTAATACTTTTGCCCAGCAACCAGATTGATGGCTATTGACTGCTGAGAAGTATATTGCATAAAATTGCTCCAAGTAACAGCACCAGTAAGGTGAGCAATTCTAGTCTTATTGGCAGGGTTACTATCGGTACTTAACCACAACTCCCCATCATTATCCGACGAAATCCAGAAGGTGTAATTACCCGTTGTAGTCGGACACACATAACCCCGGTAACGCGTTCCATAATTATTTCCCACACCATATCCAGAAGTCGGCAAAGGCCCTTGAAAACTAGTCATCTGACTAGTGCTGGTAGGCGGTGTATTGACAGGGATAGCTGACACAGCAATGCCGGTTCCCGGTGCAGTCGGCCAGTACTCCCGCAAGATGGAGCCAGTAACCGTAATCAGAGCCGTTGTAGTTACTGGCGTATTGTAGTTGACTTGGTCAGCGGGCATAAAAGTAACTGATAAGGTTTTATCAATACCTGCATCCAACAATTGTCCTGCGGCTGGAGTATAAGCAAATGTACCAGTCACAGAAGCCGTGGCATTCAGCTGCGTACTGCTTAAGGTCGTGCCATACACAATGGAAGCCGGGGTAGCCCAGGTAACCACTGGCGTAGCCTGGTTGACAATAATTGAATTAGGTTGAGTGACACTCTTGTAATTGGTGGATGAGGGTGTGAAAGTTACCGACAAAGGCTGAGTACCTGCATTCAACAATTGTCCTGCGGCTGGAGTATAAGCAAATGTACCAGTCACAGAAGCCGTG
>JAZKGK010000119.1:0-10137 GCA_040385915.1 Bacteroidota bacterium | reverse complement strand
CATACACAATGGAAGCCGGGGTAGCCCAGGTAACCACTGGCGTAGCCTGGTTGACTGTTATCAGAGCTGTGTCCGAAGTGGCCTTGAAGTTAAAAGTATCCGCAGGCATGAAGTTAACCAATAAACTCTGGTTAGCACCTGCATTGAGGATATACTCTGCAGCTGGGGAATAAGTAAATGTTCCTGTTACCGAAGCCGAAGCATTTAGTTGCGTACTGCTTAAGGCTGTGCCATATATAATGTTTGCCGGGTTAGCCCAGGTAATGACCGGTAGTACTTTGCTATAAGGGCTAGCCGTAGTATTCTCCATTTGTCCATACATAAATAAGGTAGCTGGGATAACCGCTGCACATCCGCTCCAAGGATTGTTGCTGCCTATCTTTTTGGCGGTAGCAGGATATCCTGTGGTACCTGAAAATGACCGGATATAATTAGATGTAATGTTTGGGTCACGGTAGTACTTATTAGCCAGGGCGAACCAGGTGTCAAAGGTAATTACGCCTGGACTTTCATAGGGGGCAATAACCGTTCCGTTAATTCGATAAGCACTTAAGCCGTTATTCTGAGAGGTACCATTATGGGGCGCATACCGATTATGAGTTCCATTTAAGTATTTTTGTAAATTCTCAATAACCCCCTTTAACGTTTTAGAACTACCCGTACCAGTTACCTGAGACCCAAAATAACCCTCGGTAGTGGAGTAGTTAACGAGCGATTCATCTCCGTCCCTAGCGAAAATATCAGCTAAATGCGACATAACAAAGGCGGTTCCCATGGCATAATCAAACCCTTTTTCTGGCTCTATTATGCCGGCTGCTAATTGCTGTTGTGTGCGCGACATATCAGCAATGTCCATAGAGGGATATACTCCATAGCGCAACCACTCATAAAAGAAACGCTTAGCAGTAATTTTTAGGGAAGCATCTTTCAAGAAAACGCCAACGGCACCAATAAAACGGGCAATTGTACACATACGGTTGTTGTATGACTGTCCTAACTTTCCAACACTGTCAAGTGGAGGGATGCCATTGCTGTTGTAATACAATGGATATTTGGCAGGTACTTTTTCCGCATTTATCTGTGCTTGTGATATTGGCAAAGCCGTTTCTCCAAGTGTAGTGGTACGACTAGGCGAAAATGCATTTCTATAATAATAATCTAAATCATTTTGAAAATAGAGCCCAGCATTCCTAAACCAGGTGTCTAATATGCTCCTATCATCAGTAGTAAAATTGTTATTGTTTTTATAACAATCATAGGCAAACAACAATCGCATCATCCATTCAGTAATAGCGAAACCTGGGTTATAATCACTTACGCTTAGTCCATCTCTACACCACCGGGTTTGGTCCGCAAAGTTCAAAGAGGGCTGGGAAGATACCTTTGCATGCCAAAGAAGTTCATTGCGGACATTAACAACGGAAGTATTGGTGCCCATCACCAAATCAACAAAGGCGGCATCCATCATGCCTTCTCCGCGTGCCATCTCTGTGTAAGGAGTGCTAGTAGTGGTAGATACCATTGTTGGTTCAAAAGCGCCGTTCTTGGGAATACAGCCACTGAAACTAATAGTGAACCTATGTTTGCTCGGGTTATTGTTAAAGTCAGCAGCAAAATCTGTTATTCTTTTCCAGTCGCCCGGACTGTTACTGTTTCCAGGAGAAGTACTATAATTAGGAACATCGTTCGCTACTTTATAATTAGTTGTTCCACTCGTAGCCTGGGAGCTAGCTCTTAGTCTCCAAACGGCCACTTCGGCAGTTGTAAAGTGCAGACCCGTCTGAGCCCATACGGCAGATGCCGAGGAGCATAAGGCAATAAAAAATACGGCGGTCACCCAAAGGCAGAATCGAGACGATTTTCCTGGCTTGGTCACCAATGGTAAGTTTGTAGGCATACTAGTAATCAGGGTTTAGAAATTGAATAAAAAAAGGTAAAGCATTATACAGAGCCGAGACTGGGTTTTAGGATGTCAACCTCCGCTGTATTCAATCAAGTGACTAACCGCAAGCAGCCATTCTACTAGGAGAATGGTGGATGTTTTCGTCAGGCAATAAACAGGCGTATATAAGAGTCATGATGAAGGGATTGAATTTGGTCGCTACTTGTTTACAAACCTAGGCAAAGACTGATATGTGCCTTAGCACTGATCAGTTTTTTACTAACACTGATTAGTTTTCTATTAGCATTGACCCTCCTTTGGGGTTTATTTAGCGTTTAAATAGCCTTTTGAAATAAAAACAAGGCCTATTCAGCCTTGTTTTTATTTCCTGAAAGAAGCCATAAGGGAGGATGAATGGACGTGGACTAACGAATAGATAAATAGGGAGAATGGAGGAGACTATCCAGGGGGAAGATCTTGCGTAGCCGCGTATTCGGAAGGCGTAAGCCCGTAGACTTGTCGGAAAGTCTTGGTGAAATAAGACAGGTGTGTAAACCCTACCTGATAGGCTATTTCTGATACATTACCCCTGCGTTGGCTCAAGAGTTCGGCGGCTTTTTTTAACCGGTAGTTGCGAATAAATTCACTGGGCGATTGATTGGTCAGCGCTTTGATCTTCCGGTATAAGAGCGTCTGGCTCATGCCAGCTTCTTTTCCCAGCCAATCGATAGTAAAGTCGGCATCTGCAAGATGATCATCGATTAACTGGATGACCCGTCGCAAAAACTTTTCATCGATTGGATTTCCAGCCAGGGACGGGATCGGGTCAGAACAAGAATCGACTACCCCGGTTATAGCAGGAGCCATGGTAAATTCTTTATTCCAGCGCTCTCGTAGGCTTTTGCGTTGGGAAATCAGGTTTTTCGCGCGTATCAACAGTTCCTCGTTATGAAAAGGTTTAATGATATAATCATCCGCTCCGGTTTGCAAGCCTTCCATTTTACTTTGGATAGCGGCTTTGGCCGTCAACAGGATGATGGGGATGTGGCTGGTGCGCTCATCCGTCTTAAGTTGATGACACAGTTGCACCCCATCCATTTTCGGCATCATCCAGTCACTAATGACTAGGTCAGGCACCATCTCGAGCGCCAATTGCAACCCTTGTTCGCCGTTAGTGGCTTCCAGGATGCGGTAATCATTTTGAAAAATGCTGCACAAGTAGCTGCGTAATTCGGCGTGGTCTTCGGTAATCAACAGCAAGGGTAAATGGTTATCCAACAAGCTTGGGGGTGTATCCTGAAGCTTGTATTCTTGCCCACTCCAATTATCGAATTGTTTGGGAGTAGAGAGTACCAGTTCCTCCTGGCTCACTAGATACTCTCCTTTAACTGCTAGTATAGGGAGTTGAATGGTAAAGCAGGAGCCTTGGCCTGGCGTACTCCTCACTCGAATGGTGCCCTGCTGCAATTCCACCAGTTCCTTGGTCAAGGCCAAGCCAATGCCGGTGCCTTCAAAGGCGCGGGTATGGGAGCTGTCTACTTGGTAAAAGCGATCAAATATTTGAGTGATTTGTTCCGCGGGAATGCCAATTCCGGTATCCTCCACTTCCAGCACGATCCATCGCTTGTCAGTTTCCGTGCTGACCGATACTTTCACCTTCACTTCCCCTTGAGCCGGGGTAAATTTCAAAGCATTGGCCAGGAGGTTGGTGACAACTTTTTCCAGCTTATCCTGGTCAAAGAGCATGGGCAGTGAGTCTAACGCACATTCAAAGGAAAGGCCGATGTGCTTGCTTTCGGCAAACGATAGGAAGGAGAATACCGTTGCTTTCAACAGGGGAATCAGATCGCCGGGCTTAACCTCCCACTGCATCTTTTTAGCTTCCAGCTTAGAAATGTCCAGGAGCTGGTTGATTAGCTCTAATAGCCGATGCGTATTGCGACGCATTAACCGGATAGCTGGCTGTTGAAGGATGCCTTTAGAAGCAAAAGCCTGTTCCAAAGGACTTAAAATGAGTGTCAGTGGGGTTCGGAACTCGTGGGAAATGCTGGTAAAAAAATGGGACTTGAGTTGATCCAATTCCATCATTTTCTGAGCCTCCAGGTCTTTCAGAATCAGGTTATTCTTTAAGCGCACTTGTTTTAAGGTATTGTGCCGAATGCCCGCCGATAAGCCAATCACTAATACGACATAGAGCAGATAAGCGCCGGTGGTTCGCCAGAGGGGCGGGGTAATGGTGATTTTGACGGAGGCTCCTTGTTCATTCCAGACCCCATCGTGGTTGGCCGCTTTCACCCGGAAAACATACTCGCCTGGCTCCAGGTTGGTAAAGGAGGCATAGCGGCGGGTGCTGGCCTGTATCCAGGTTTTATCAAAGCCTTCCAGGCGGTAAGCATACCGGTTCTTGGCAGAAAAGGCATAGCTGAGAGCTACAAAATCGAAGGAGATAAAATTATCACTGTAGGGAAGGGTAATCTCTTTAGTAAAGCTGCGGGGCTTATCAAAGACCTTGAAACTGCTAATAGCCACGGGGGGCACGTAGGGATTGCTGGTAATACTATCAGGATGAAATACATTGAAACCATTTCCCCCGCCAAAGTACATCTCTCCCCTGTCATTCTTACAGTAAGCCATGTTAAACTCATTGGCTTGCAAGCCATCTGTTACATCGTAATTGGTCAGGGCGTTGGTGGACGGATTGAACCTGAGAAGGCCATTTTTGCTGGTACTCAGCCATAAATTCCCTTTGCCATCTTCCAAGATACCCATAATGACCATTTTACTCAAAGCCTTTGGCGAGACTATGGTCTTCCAGCGGGCTGTTTTAAGATCAATCGACAAGAGGCCTCCTTCTAGCAAGCATACCCATAACAATCCACTGCCATCGGAATACAGCTGATGGATGGCTTTTGTCTTAGTTCCCGCAGAATTTTGATAAGCAAAGGGGGTAAATATCCCGTCTTCAGGATTGAATTTAAGTAAGCCATACTGAGCTGCAGCTACCCAGAGAAGGCCATCCTGATCTTCTACAATGGATGTGATATCACATTTACTGGCCGTTACGAAGGAGGGTGTATAGGAAATGAATTTTTTCTTGTCTTCATCTAGACGAGCTAAACCAAAACGGGTGCCGACCCAAATCCTGGCTTTCTTATCCTGATAAATGATATTGACGATACCATGGGGCAAGCCATTGGAGTCAGTTGGATTGTGCAAATAACTGGTAAACAGCTTTGTCCGCGGGTCAAATTTTTTCAAGCCTCCTCCTGTTAGTCCAAACCATAAAAATCCCTTATTGTCTTCATAAATACAGTTGTTGTTATTTTCCCAGGGATTTTTTGGTGCAGGAGGCGGGTAGGTGTAATGGGTAAACGTTCCCCGGCTTTTATCGAGTTTGTCGAAGCCCACGTTATTTCCAATCCATACATTACCGCTGTGGTCTTCGTACAAGGTGAACAATTTCTTTGTTCGAATACTGTTGTTATCATTAGGCTTATGAAAAACATGCCTAAATTTCTTGCTTAACAAATCTGTCTTAAACAAGCCCCCTTCGTACGTTCCCAGCCATAATACTTTAGAGCGGTCTTCATAAATAGTAACAATGGATAAAGGCAAGGTCGTTTTTAGTTGCGTTAGATCAGGATTAAGAGGAATGAATTTTTCGGTCGGTCGGTCAAAGCGATACAAGCCTTTATCTTGGGTTCCTATCCAAAGCGTACCAAAAGAATCTTCGAAAACAGATAAAAGATGCGCACTAAAAATACTGTTAGCCTCTTTCTGGTCAGGTAAGTAAACTTTAAATTGATGGGTCTTTCGATCAAATGCTATCAAACCATGGCCAGAAGTCGCCACCCACAAGTTGCCCTGTCTGTCTTCTAGCATGTCCCTTACAGCAAACCGATGATCAATTATGTTTTTTTCTATTCCGGGCAGCGGATAACGGGTAAACTGATGAGATTTCCGGTCAAAGCGGCTGATGCCTTGGTTAGTACCTAACCAGAAGTTGCCTTGTCGGTCTTCGCACATTTTAGTAATCTGATTATACGCCCATTTATTGGGATGGCCTGGGATGTGTTCGTAAAGAGTGAAAATATTAGTGGTCCGATTAAGTTTATTCAAGCCTATATACGTACCAACCCATAAAGTATGCAAGCGATCTTCGTAAATGGCTCTGATATCATTATGACTAAGGGAATGAGCATTCGCCGGATCATGGTGGTAAGTACGGAAGGTATTGGTCGTTTTATCTAACTTATTGAGTCCATCGGAAGTACCCACCCAGATATTTCCTTCCCTATCTTCGTAAAGACAAGTAATATTATTATTACTAAGGCTGTTTTTATCGCTAGCGTCGTGCTCGAAGAGAAGAAAGCTGTATCCGTCAAAACGGTTGAGTCCATCTTGGGTGCCAATCCACATAAAGCCTTCCCGGTCTTGCAGGGTGCAAGTAACCACGCTATGCGAAAGCCCCTCTTTTGTGGACAGTTGTTCAAAGGACAAATGATTCGTTTGTCCATACAACGTTGGGTGAAGGAACAGCAATGACAAGGTAAGAAGGAACCTTAACCTCATCCATAGAAAGGGCGCAAAAACCATTCTTAAAGTTAAATCCATTAATTGACTCTAGCAATAATTAATCCACTATTCTGATGTTTTCTGAATAAAATTGCGGTAAACCTATTGATTAAATCGCCTTAATACTAGCAGAACTTGCGCGTGGTCTTCCACTTAGGACGTATCCACCCTACTGTTCCTTACTCCACACAAGAGAAGAAAATGAATGAGGGAATCACTCTACATCAATTTATGGGTAAAAAAGACCGTTACTCCCTTTTACAAAGGTTTGCTTGTTTTAAAATGCTATTTTCCTCAATTATTTTTTAATTCCTCACTTTTGCTTTCTAAAACCCGATGATCAAACCCTCGATAACCCTGGTACTCGCATTTTTGTGGCAACTATCCCTGGCACAACAAACAATCAAGCCAAGTGACTTGCCCGTTTCTCTTTGGGGCGATTATAACAACTCGAACGGCGAATGGACAATGGGGCTAAATCCTGATTTCGTTATGGAATCGAGTTATATGTTCTGCGGCTACTATGAAAAAATTACCCATCAGGACGGTATATATACGTTTTATGTAAACGCCATTGATCTAAATCGAAATAACTACCAGTTCCAACTGAAGCTCGGCGGAAAGGATACGATTTGGCTGGCAGTAGAGCAGATAAAAGGGCAGTTCCTACCTTACCGTCGGATTCCCTCCGACCAGGTGCAATACCCTAACCCTTCAGAAATTATCCAGCCAAACAAAGGAAAATGGTATGCCACCGATGGCTCTAACCAAGTTCAGATTGAGTTCTTTGATGGCTATTGTGTGCTGGAAAAGGAGAAATACACCTATAGTCGCTACATTAAAATTGGCGATACCCGCCAACTCAATATCAGTGGCTCCCGGTTTGGCCGTTACATCCATTTCAACGGCAGCGGCAACTATCTGAATCTGGAAGTGCTGGGCAAAGGTTGGCTACACGTAAAGCGTAAGCCAGAAATGCCCAACCAGGAAGGTATCTCGTTCGATCAGGTGCCAGCGGCATTGCTGGGCAAATGGTATTCCACCACCAACACTGACGGTCCTCTGCAACTGCTGCCTTCCTACCAGATCATTATCAATTATGAAACGCTCCCTCTCAATCGCCTGTGGAAAGAAGGAGACAAAGTTTGCTTTTCCTTCACCAGACAAGGCAAGGAAGAACGCTTTGGGTTGCGGGAAAAGGACAGCCAGTACAGCCAATTGTTTCAAGCCAATGGAGAAAGCGCGTTCGTGAAACGATCGACCAAGCTACCCAATGGAATCGCCGTCGAAAATACATTTCAAAGCAACTGGTATGCTTGCGATGACGCCTCCGCCACGTTGGTCATTACTGCACAGGAAATTAAGTCTAGCCAAGACACCCAGCTTCCGAGCCCATACACATCGGTATTGTTTGACGGAATGCAGTATAAATTCATGAAAGGGAAAAAGGTTGTGGTGTATTTGAAGAAGATCAATGCGGACTACGTAGAAATGGCCTCCCAGCCGAGCGAAGTTTTCAGACTTTATAAAAAAAAGGCTTCCCTACCCAATCAGGCCATTGTTGCATTGCCGAAAGAACTCCTGACTAACTGGCTGAATAAGCAAACCGGCCAATGGCAGGTGGGCTTTATGCCGAATACCGTTCTCTTCCAAAGCGATTTCTGGGACTATACCGGCACCACCTACAAAGACGGCGTATACACGGTATATGCCGAAAAGTCAGATACGGTTTGTTTCCTGGATGCCTCAGGCAACAAAGTTTGCAAGGTAGTACCTAAAAAAGCCCGTTTCAATCTCCGAAAAAAGGGAGATGGTCAAATCGTGGTCAGCATGAATGGTGGACAGGAGGTGGTTTGCACCAACTCCATTTATACAGCTGGGTATACTCCTTCCTTCACCCTTCCCAAAAACAGCCAACCAGGAATAGCCATTTTGAAAGGCTACGTTAAGAATATCCCGGAATCTTTCAAAAATTCGCCCATTGAAGTCATTGTAAATGACCTTTTTTACAATACCCAGGTAAATTATAGTACCAAAATAGATAGTAGCGGAAAGTTTACCCTATCCATTCCGCTGACTACTCCCCAGGATATATACCTGAAGCATACTTCCAGCTTCACCTCCAGCTTCCTCATTCCTTGCGATACGCTTTTGCTCTGCGTGGACGGAGCCAATATGGGCGACAAATGGCCATGGATGTGGATGGGACAGGCCGCCGAGATCAACCGTGACATGATCCGCTTTATGGTCAATCCGGAATATGAGGCGCACAACCGCAATCGTAACGAGCAAGAAATAGTAAATCTGGCACTAGAACCGGAGGAATTTAAAGAAGCCCGCAAGAAGGTGGAGAAGGACAACTTTGCTTTCTATACCAAACAGGCGGCAGTGCTTCCCCTCTCTCCGGGCTTTAAAGTTTGGTATGAAACGAATCTTCGGATGACCTTCTTTGAGGATCTGATACGATATCCCTGGCTAAGAAGTAATGCCCAACGGCCTGAACTAGTTAAGCACCCTACCTATTTCACCTTTCTGGATTCGTTGGATATGACTGATCCGCAATATTGGATATCGGGGAGATTTGCTTTTTATACGCACAATATTTATATGCACTATGCCAGCCCTATAAGAACCCACGTACCCGAAAATCTTTTCTGGCAGCAGGTAATAAAAACGGACAAAGCCCTTACCCAACAGGAGCGAGTTATCATCCGCCCGTTAGCTACCCCGACAGAAGACAAGGATTCAAAAGTCTTCATGGATTTAATTGGTAAGCATGTAAAAATAATTGCGGAGCAGCAAGAGGCTAGGAAGAAACCCAATTTGAGCAGCGTGGAAATCCTGGATATCCTGAAAAAAGAGGAGCCTTCCTTATCAAAAGCCCAGTGGCAACAACTAACCCGTACGGCAATCAAGGCCGATGACCGTAACAAGGTCTTGAATCCGGTTCGGGAGCGCAATCAGGACTTGTTTACCCACCTCATGCAAGAAACCCATTCAAGAGCCGTCCTAGATTGCATGGCAACCCAGAAATACGGTTCGTTTCTAAAGCAATTGGCTTTGAACAAGCAGTTTTACAAGAGTATTGAGGACAACGACATACCGAGGATGGAAAGCTTTTGGAAACAAATCCAGGCATCGGAGCTGAACAAAAGTATCAAGCACCACCTGGAGCTTGCCTACACGAAAACAAAAGAAGATTTAGCAAAGCCCCTGCCCGAATATGCTAAGTTGAATAATACTGCGGAAGGATCTGCCGACGAATGGCTGAAAAACCTGGCGCTCAAACACCCTGGAAAAACACTTTATATCGACGTATGGGCTCCCTGGTGTGGTCCCTGTCGGCAGGAGATGGCTCAATCGCCTGCCATGAAAGCGGCCTGCAAAGGGAAAGAGGTGGTATTTGTATACCTCTGCGGCAGTGGAGGCAAGCCCGCCTGGGAAAATTGCATTAAGAAGTACGCCATCGATGGTGATCATTATTACGTTTCCGACGCCACCTATGCCGATTTCTGTGCCAAGTTTGGCATCAGCGGTATCCCCAGCTACCTGATTATGAATAGGCAAGGACAGGTAGTCAATAAAAATGCCCCCCGCCCGAGCGATCTCCCTACGCTGCTAACCGAACTGGACAAGCACCTCCGTTGAGAAATAGCCAGCCGGAGTCTATACAAACCTCC
>JAZKGK010000118.1:0-11725 GCA_040385915.1 Bacteroidota bacterium | reverse complement strand
TCTGCCAAATAGGTAATTGGCTCATTAATGCAAGCAGTTTGTGGTCGTTAATATTTATTAGGTCAAGTTTTTCAATAATATAAATTATACTGGTAAGCACTGCCATTATAGGAATATCAATAGCTAACAGAGATAAAAGTCTGTTGATTTGATGTGATTTTGTTTGTACAGGGTCTTGTTTATCTGTTGGGTTTTTCAGGAAAGAGATAAAGTCCTTGTAGGTTGCTTTTATTGCATTTATCATGAAGGTCGTTTGTTATTTTTTATAAATATATGTAAGTATTTTGCAAATTAAAACTATTTACAAAATAGATACTATCGCAGAGAAAAGCCTGAAAACTTTCCAAAGTATTCCTTGTAAATTATTCCGGCAATTTTTACATTCGATAGCGTTTCAAATCACTGGGTAAAACCCCGCTGTTTTTCTTTCCGACCACCGGAACGAGCAGCAGATAACCAGCATACGGTCCAATCGATGGATTGGGATAGGATAGTCCGCCACTGGACAACCTACTACTGCTAACACGGAAATTGAGCATTCGCTTGATTCTACTCTTCCTTCTTTCATTTATTTTCATCATTAACAAACAGCCATGATATGTTAACTGAAGAAATCTCTCCTTTACTCACGCTGCACTTGCGAGGCAAGCTCATACAGTCGCACGATGCCGACTACAATACAGCCCGCAAAGTATACAATGGCATGATTGACAAGCGCCCGACCTTGATTGCTCAATGCGCAGACGAGGCCGACGTAATTGCTTCTGTCAATTTTGCCCGCGATAACCACATGCTGGTAGCCATCAGAGGCGGCGGTCACAACGGTGGTGGCCTTGGTGTTTGCGATGAAGGCTTGGTCATCGATCTGTCGCACATGAAAGGCGTACATATAGATCCGGTTGACAAAACGGTGCTGGTGCAGGGCGGTGCTACCCTAGCAGATATAGACCACGCTACCCATGCCTGCGGAGTGGCGGTTCCTACGGGCATTAATGGTACTACGGGCATTGCAGGTCTAACTTTGGGCGGCGGCCTGGGTCACCTGACGCGCCAATGCGGACTTACAATTGATAACCTGCTAGAAGCCGATATAGTGCTAGCCGATGGGCGGTTTGTAAAAGCCACTGCTACTCAAAATGAAGATCTGTTCTGGGCTTTGCGGGGTGGTGGCGGCAATTTCGGGGTAGTTACATCATTCCTGTTCCGTTCGCATCCCATCACTACCGTATATGCCGGGCCGATGCTTTGGGAAATGGAAGATGCCAAAGAAGTGCTGCAATGGTACCGGGATTTTATTAAAAATGCACCAGATGAAATCAACGGCTTCTTTGCTTTTCTGACTGTACCTCCCGTTGCCCCATTCCCCGAAAATCTTCAAATGAAGAAAATGTGCGGAATTGTTTGGTGCTATACTGGTCGGAAAGAAGACGCAGAAAAAACATTCGAACCGATTCGTCGTTTCAAAAAACCAGCGCTGGACTTGGTAGGCAACATGCCGGTTCCGGTCTTGCAAAGCCTGTTCGATCCCTTGTTACCTACGGGCTTGCAATGGTACTGGAAAGCCGACTTTGTGCATGACATTAGCGATGAGGCCATTGATCTGCATATTACCCACGGCCTAAGAATGCCCACTTTATTATCGACTATGCACATATATCCAGTCAATGGAGCCGCTGCCCGAATAGGTAAAAACGATACTGCCTGGAATTATAGGGATGCTACCTTCGCTATGGTAATTGTGGGCATCGATCCTAATCCAGCCAATAAGGATTTGATCACTTCTTGGACTAAAGATTACTGGAATGCGCTGCATCCCTATTGTGCTGGGGCTGCTTATGTCAATTTTATGATGGATGAAGGCGAAGACCGCGTGAAAGCTACCTATGGGGACAACTATGATCGATTGGTAGCCATGAAGAATAAATATGACCCCAATAACCTATTTCGGGTAAATCAGAATATTCGCCCTACCGTAAAAAATGCTGCGCAAACAGGAAAGGAATAAAAAACACTTAAGCAATGAGTAGTGAATAATGAGTCCAGCGTGGAACGCAATGAATAATTACGTATCTAACTAAAAATCAATTATTTATTATTCACCAATGACAGGTTTGCAATCACCTACAAGTCGGCGGCTATATAAAATAAATTGCTCTGTTGCTACGTAGCAACAGAGCAATCTGTTCAGAGGTTAAAAAGCCTAGCAGCTAATAACCAGTTCTATCTCTATGATTGAGCAGAAACGTTTTTAAAGGTCTTTATTTTAGTATAGGCCTCCAATATAGATTGGTGCTGTGCCCTTACCAGACTTTCAATGTTAGCAGGTAGTGGTTCAGCCAATACCTCTTCGTAGGTTTCTAAAGCCGCTTTATCACCCGTTTCGCACTCAGCCAGAATGGCTTCACTGCCTCCACTAGTAAAAGCTGACTTTATATTGATCCATCCCCGATGTATCGCTCCAAGGAAGCTTTCATCTGAATCGGGATCGCGACCCAGCAGTTCAGCTTCGCGTTTGAGTTCAGCGGCAAACGTAGCCCGTTGCTGCGCATAACTGTAAAACAATGTCTTGTACGCTGGATTATCGATGTCATCGGCAGCAGTCTTATAGCCTTCGTTTCCATCATTATTGATTTCAATCAGATCCTCTAAAACGGATAAGGTTTTTTTTCTTTGATCTTCCATAGCTGTTAGAATTTAGTTGGCAAAATAATTTAAGGTTATGCCTGGTTATACGGAGCAAGGAAAGAGAAGGTTATTATCCATAAGCAAGTTTCGACAGCTTTACTTGTACGTCACAATATCCACCCCAATGCCATTCGGGTCGACGATAGCAAAGTGGCGGCCTCCCCAGGGTTCGTCGCGAAGCTCTATTTCAATAGGGACGTTCAGCGCCCGAATACGCTGGTATTCTTGCTCTACGTTGGCGACTTCGATGGTGAAATAAATGCCCTTGCCCGCAAATGCTGGCTGAAAAATAGGCTTCTGAGAAGGCTGTTGGGGCAATAAAAAGCTAATTTCGGCGCTATGGTCGGGCGTGTGCAACAAAGCAAACCATTCGTTTTCGAAAACAATCCCAAAGCCAAGTACGTCGATATAAAACTGCTTGCTTTCCTGAAGTTGCTGTGTAATAATGCCTGCGTTGAGTTTCATGACTTGATGCAGTTAAACAAGCCCAATTTGTACTTCTGTGACGTTATTTTCGGGCGTATGGAAATCCATGTGAATATAAATCTCCCGACAAATGCCACTCATCGCGTGTCCATGGGCAAACAGCTCACCAATCAGTTGACCGTACGTATCCGATAGCTTATCCCAAGGCTGGGTGTGGAGCGCAGAAACGCAACGGAAAGCGGGTAATTGCTTGGTCTGTAATTGTCCTGCGTAGCCATTCACCTCAGTGATGGGCAGGGCAATTTCCAGCGTAAATTCCGTATCAGGTTTCCCATCAGCACCGTAATAAATCCAGTAGATTGGGCCTGCCACTTCCAAATCAGCCTGGACAGCCTCCGCGTACAATTGGCGAGCGACGACGCGCACGTGCTTGTTGAGTCCAGCCAGGGAAGTTTTTGTAGTGAAAAACAGGACAGTCATAGGATTAATTTCTTTGGTAAGCATACAAACAAGGGTTTAGGTGAATGATGCTACAAAGAAATAAGGAGCTACTGACAGCCCTATGTCAGCAGGAATCGAGAAAAGAATCTTTTTTACAAATAGTGCTGATGCAGTTCTAAAGCCAGCTTTTTCATGGTTTCTTTCAGGTTGTCAGGGCTTTGAATAGAAACCGACTTGCCAAACATGAGCAGCCAGCGGCCTAATCCTTCCGGATAGGCCGTCAGAAAGCGCATCTGCACGGACGCTTCGTGGCTTTCTTCTGACACAAAACCATAGGCATATTTTTGCTCTCCCACAAAACGCAGTACCGCTTTGTCGAAGCACACCACCATTTCTTGTAGCTGTTGGGTTTGTGCAATGCTCTGGATATAGGTTTCCAGCGAATGGCCGGGCTTTGGCTTAAACTTTCGTTGGGTGTTGCGCAGCTGTTTGATGCGGTCAACCCGGAAATCGCGGTAGCCTTGGCGCATTTGGCAGAAGGCTATCATATGCCAGTTATGGCCATAATACAGTAAACCCATCGGTTCTACGTCCCGTTGCGTAACCTCCTCTTTATAAGTAGATAGGTAGTTTATCCACAAAACATTTTTCTGGACAATCGCCTGTTGGATAGCAGTAAGGAAATTATCCGGAAACTGCTCTTTGCTGGCAGACTGGCGGTGAAAAACTTCTATGTGCGTATTCAATTGCTCCAGGTGGTCTTTTTCATTGAGTTTTAATACGGACTTAATTTTATAGAGCGCCGATTGAAATTCCTTCTTCACCGACTGATCCGTCATTTTCTCAATTAATTTGGCACCAAAAAGCAAGGCGCTGGCCTCATCATTGGTAAACATCACGGGCGGCAACCGGTATCCCTCTACAATGGAATAGCCGACACCCGCTTCGCCCGCCAGCGGAACGCCCCCTTCTTCCAAAGCCCGAACATCGCGGTACACTGTGCGCAGGCTGATGCCAAACCGGTCAGCAATTTCCTGGGCTTTCACTACGCGTTTGCTTTGTAATTGAATAAGAATGGCCGTAAGCCTATCTATGCGATTCATTTTTAGGAAAGCGTTTAGGTATTAGCAATTAGGCATTAGTTAATTCAATATCAGACAATTAGCTACAACTCTACCATAGCAGCCAGGATATCTTCCATCTGGCGGGCTATGCGATTGCCCTGGCTATCATAATTATTAATAAAAAAAGCGTAGCTCATCAATTCGCCTGCTTGATTGGTAAAATACCCAGCGTAGCTTTTTACGCGCTCCATACTGCCGCTCTTCGCCCGCACATTGTTGACCGCCTTCGTTCCTTTGGCCAGACTTTTTACCGTTCCCGAAACGCCTACGACTGGAATAGACGCGTAAAAAGCGGCACTGCTGGCGGTTAGGCGAAGGACTTCAGTCATTTGCCCTGCCGTAATCGTGTTCTTCGGCGATAGCCCACTCCCATCTTTCATCCAAAAGCCATTCATATCCAGCCCCTTTTTTTTCCAGTAATCCTGCACAGCTTGCGTGCCATTGGCGGTCGTGCCGATGGCTCCATTTTGCACGGGAGCCAGGTAACGGGCGATGGTTTTCAATAATGCCTCCGCGTACAGGTTGATGCTATGAAAATTCGTTCTCTCCACAATAGCCTTCAATGGCGGCGACTGATGTGTATAAATCACCGTGCGTTTGCCCGCAGGCCAGTGCTTCTGTTGGCGCAGCAAGCGATCTGTGGTTGGCGCATCACGTATGCCAATGGCATGAGTTTTTAATTGCTGATGCAGACTGAAAGCGCACAAAAAGGGTGGATCGGGCAGCGAGCCGCGAACCGGAAAAGACGCCACGCCTGCGGGTATCGTCCCTTCCAGGTATTGCACGGGTTGATAAGGCGCACCATAAATATAGCATTGATCGCCAGAGGCAGCCGAGCCGGTGGCAACGAGATTAGTAAATTCCAGGCCAGGAACGGCAGGCTCCGTCCGCAAAATTTTGGCCGGTGAACCAACGGTTTTCCCCGGCTGGAATACCACACGGTACAAGTTTTCGTTGAGATTCAGGCCATAAGCGGCTGCGCCGTAGTAATTACCGATATCGCCCCAAATCCAAGTGCTGGGTAAGGCATTTTCTTCAAACAGGCTGGCATCGGCTACGACTGCTCCATTTATTTGCTTGATGCCCGCAGCCTTTACCTTCGTTGCCAAAAATTTCATGAGTTCGGGCAAGGCCGGGTAGTTGTCAAAACGGTCGCAGCCCAAGGTCGGATCGCCGTGGCCACGGATATATAGGTTGCCTTGTAGTACGCCCTCTTTCAGTACTCCATCGTATTCCAGACTGGTTTCAAAAGTGAAATTTTCGCCTAACACGGCCAGTGCAGTAGCAGTAGTAACCAACTTTAACGTAGAAGCCGGAGCGGTGCTTTTGTCGCTGTTTATTGCAACTATTGTTGCTCCAGTTTTTACCGACCGTATCGAAAAAGCCACCAGCCCATGCCGCGCCATGCTATCGTTTTGCAAGGCATTTAGTTTAACCTGGAAGCGCTGAAGAGAGGCCGATTGCGCAGGAGCGGGTGGTGTATTGAGTAGCAGGAGTACCAGTATTGGCAGAAAATTCACGAGTAGTTTCATAAAATGGGGTGCTCCTACGGATCGTTCCTATTTCAAAATTTAATCAAAGACGCCAACGTTAGCAAAAAAATGCGTTTAAATTGCTACTTAGTTCAAGCAGCCCTTCATTCATGCAGAATATTCTGAAATCTTTTCTAAAAAGACTTACTAACCTCACCTCACACAACAAGTCACTCTTGCTGTTGCGGTTGGTAGGTGAGCAATTTTTTGACCTCCACGAACTCAACTTTTTGCTTAATAAACCTTCTTTCGACCTCATCGCCCAACTTATTGCCCAAAAAACCACGATTCCATTGTGCGAGGTGCAAGACAGTCGTTACGAAAAGGTAAATGAAATAAGCCGGAAGCTGCGCAAGTTAGCACGAACAGAGCGGTTTATTGAAGAAGAACGCGGTGCTAAAGATTTATACGTGGGCTATCCGTTCGTCCGGGGCAAACTGGTGGATGGAACGCTGGTGAATGCGCCCTTGCTATTTTTTCCGGTCACGTTACAGTTGCAGGCGAATCAGTGGACGCTACAACGGCGGGACGAGCCGGTTAATCTTAACCGCAGCTTTTTACTCGCCTATGCTCATTTCAACCAAATAAGCCTTTCCGATGATTTGCTGGAAAAGAACCTGGATGAGCTAGTAACGGGCGCCGATGCCAAAGACAGTTTGGCTTTTCGGACTCAACTATACGAATTACTCAAAGCTAGTCCGCTGGAAATTCACTTCAACCAGGAATCTTTTACCGATCAACTCCAACACTTTACCCCATTCAAAAAAGAGGAACTGGAAAAAAGCCAGCGGAATGGCGAATTAAAACTCTTTCCCGAAGCAGTCCTGGGCTTGTTTCCTCAGGCTGGTTCCTACCTGGTTCCTGACTATGAATTTCTGATTGAGGATTTCTCTGCCGTTGCTTCCCTGCCTGAGGCTGAGGGCAGTTATGCCGAAGCCGACGAGCTGGCTTTCTTTCCAAGTTCCAGCCCGGATCTTTCTGGGTTGGATACCACTATTGAAGCCAAAGGACTCGACGGCTTGTTTCAGCGGTTGGAAATGGCGCCACAACCAGTAAAAGAAGCGCATACTTTTACTGCTTTTCTGATGGATGCTTCGCAGGAACACGCCTTGAAGGCTGTAAAACGCGGAAGTTCGATGGTAATTCAAGGACCGCCTGGCACGGGGAAATCGCAGTTGATTTGCAACCTGATTACTGACTTTACTGCGCGGGGAAAACGGGTACTGGTCGTTTGCCAGAAACGCGCTGCCCTCGACGTGGTTTTCGAACGGCTGAAACAAGTAGACATGACCGATTTCGTTGCCCTTCTACACGACTTCCAGAACGACCGCAAAGGCTTGTATACGCAGATTGATGCGCAATTAGAAAAAATAGAGGACTATAAAGCGCAAAACCATAGCCTGGATGCTATTTTCCTAGAAAGGACTTTTGCTCAGGAAAGCCGCAAAATTGAACGGTTAGCCGATGAGTTACAGGACTTTCGCAATGCGCTCTTCGACGAGGAAGAATGCGGCCTGTCGGTGAAGGAATTGTACCTGACGAGCCATCTGTCGCAGCCTTCTATTTCGTTAAAAAAAGAGTACAAAAAGTTTAGCTTCCTGACGATCAATGACTTTGTACAAAAGCTTCGTGCCTTTGCTTCGTATAGTTTTCATCTGGAAAGAGAAGGCTATCTCTGGAAAGAACGTGTCTCCTTCCGCTCGTTTCAACTGTCGGACTTAGCCGCCATGGAGGAGGCCATTCAGGATGTACCCAACGTAGCAGCTAATCTGGCCGAAAAAACGGCTGCTATGATTGGTAAGGCACTAACCGTTGGAGAAGCCATTCATATTTTGAAAGAAGAAAACAAGGTAGCTGAGTTTGTAGAAACAGTGGAGAATGCCATACAATGGGATATTCTACAACACCTGCTCCAAGAGAAGTATGCCAAAGTGTTGGACAGCAAATGGCTGGAAGAGTTGGAGAAAAAAATCCTGAAGTGCTTAAAAAACCCAGTGGAGAACACTTTGCCCACCGCCGAACTATCAAGTTTTGAACGGATGCTAAAAGAAGCTTTGCAGGCACGGAAATCTTTTTTCTCCTGGCTGTACTGGCAACTAACTTCCAAAGACAAAGCCACGCTTATGCGCGTAGCCACAGCCAACGAACTGACCCTTTCTGCCATCGATTTGAAAGAACTAGCAGACAGAACAGAAACCCGCATCCGACTAGAAAAGCAATTGCAGGAAGCCCGACGGCACCTCTACCTTCCCGAAGACCAGGCATTGACCGATGTAGAACAATACCAAACGCTGTTTCATGACCATCGGCAAGCTGTAAAAGCCCATAAACGGCTAGAGAAAACAACATTCCTGAGCGACAATCGGGCGATGGTGATCCGCAACGGTTGGATGGATTTCAGTCAGTTTACCTTCCGGTTTATGGCCTTGCTCACTACGGTTCCCGTTCATATGCAGCAATGGAAGCCATACCTGACTAATCGGCAGGTTGACCGGATCTTGTCGCAACCGTCTCATGCCGAAGCGCTTATTTCTGTGCTGCGCGAAGATTTCGATCTATTGGGCGAAGCTGATCGCACGAAGGACAGTTTTACCCACGGCGAAACCGAAGTAGCCGACAAATTACTAAGCGTTTCAATACAGTCCGGCGTTGCCATCGCTTCGGCAGATCGGCTGGCCGACTCCATGATTGGGCTCTTTCAGAATAGCCTCCGCCTCGCTTGGATTGAGCACATTGAAGAAAGATATCCGATTCTACGGGCAGTTTCTTCATTTAAACTGCGGCAAACCGAAAGGGAATTACAGGAAAGCATCCGGCAGAAGCAAGCCTTGAGCAAGGAGATTCTGCTTCTGCAATTGCGCGAACAAACGTACAAAGGCCTGGAATTTAACCGACTGAACAATGCCACTACTTACCGCGAACTGAAACACCAGGTTACCAAGAAACGCAAAATCTGGCCGGTGCGCAAACTGATGGGCGAATTGTCAGCCGAGGTATTTAACCTGGTGCCCTGCTGGATGGCTTCGCCCGAATCGGTATCGGCCATCTTCCCAATTGAAAGCAGCCAACACGAACCCTTATTCGATCTGGTCATATTTGATGAAGCCTCACAATGCTTTTCCGAAAATGGGCTTCCGGCTATTTATCGCGCCCGGCAGGTAGTCATTACAGGCGACAGCAAGCAACTTAACCCGAGCGATTTGTACCGGGTGCGCTTCGATGCGGAAGACGAAGAAGAAGCCGCGCTTGAAATAGACTCGCTGCTCGACCTGACTGCCCAATACTTACCGCAAAGCCAATTGAAGGGGCATTACCGGAGCAAATCGCTGGATTTGATTGGCTTTTCTAACCAACATTTTTACCAGGACACGCTTCAAATGCTTCCCGATTTCAAGGAAATGAACAAAAGGGAACCCGCCATTCAATACCTCAAAGTAGAAGGCATTTGGGAAAATAATGCCAACAAGGTGGAGGCCGAAAGAGTGGTAAGTCTGGTAGTAGAACTCACCAAAAGCCAGCCAGACAAGCAAGTAGGCGTAGTGACGTTTAACTTTAAACAACAAAACCTTATTCAGGATTTGCTAGAGCTGAGAGCCTTGGAAAAGGGTTTTACGATGCCGCCAAGCCTATTTGTTAAAAATATTGAAAACGTACAAGGAGACGAACGCGACATCATTGTGTTTTCTATCGGCTACGCTCCCGACCTGAAAGGCAAGCTAGCGCTGCAATTTGGTAGCCTAAATGCTTTGAACGGTGAGAACCGGCTGAACGTAGCCGTGACCAGGGCGCGGGAACGGGTGTACGTAATCAGTAGCCTTATGCCATCGCAACTACACACGGAAGAAACGCGCCACGAAGGCCCAAAACTGCTGAAAAAATACCTCGAATACGCCTGGCAAGTATCCAGTGGTCTATACAAACCACAACCGAAACCTACCAAGCAATACCGCCCTGACTGGCTTTTGAAAGACAAACTGTCGGCAGCTTATCCGCAATTCCGTAAAGAATTACCTTTCGCCGACCTCACTATCAAGGATGATGACGTGTACCAAGCCCTGCTCCTCACCGACGATGATTTGTATTACCAAAGCCTTTCGCCCAAAGAAGCCCACGCCTATATGCCCTTTGCCCTGCAAGCCAAAAACTGGCAGTTCAAGCGAATGTACAGCCGGGAATATTGGAAAGGGAAGGCTAAAAGTACGGAGTAGATAATAAGCAGTTTATAAGACTCTCTTTTGCCACAAAGCTTATTATATTTGAGAATGATGCAAATACTGTTTTAAGCCTATGAAGGCATCCATCTTTAAAACATACTGATATGAATGCTGTCCAACAAACTGCCTATGCTTTTTTAACGGTATATAAAGCCTTACCCGAGGAGGTACGACAAGAAGTGAAGCATTTGATTGAAGAAATGGATAAACAGCCCGCAGAACGCGTAAGTTTATTCAATCAGGCTGAGGTGCTTATCGCTCCGTTGAGAAAGGGCTTACCAAGTGATTATCGTTTTAACCGGGACGAGGCAAATGAACGATAAGATTTTTTGGGATACCAATATCCTTGTTTATTATGCCACTGATACTGGTCAGAAATTGAAGATATTGCAAAGCGAATTGGTAAAGCCCGTTTCTCATGTGTTATCTGTTCAAGTGCTAAATGAATACAGCAATGTAGCATTACGAAAACTTGGCTTTACAGCCCAAGATATTAAAAGTCAACTCAACGGCTTCACCAGCATTTTTGAAATAGTACTATTATCTCCTTCAATTACTCAGCAAGCGCTTGACATTAAAGGCCGTTGGGGTTATTCTTTTTATGATTGCTTAATCATTGCTGCTGCGCTAGAGGGCGATTGCACCCTTCTTTACTCCGAAGATTTACACGACGGACAAATAATTAATTCGCTCACGATTAAGAACCCCTTTGGTATTTACTCCCTTTCGGGGGATTAAATACGGACATCAAAAGAAAGCATTCCCTTTACTGGTTAATTTTTCAAACACAACCGTTCTTAATTATCAAAATCGCAATCAAAAATTTATTTCTCTGTTGATATTGCAATTTCAAAACCTTTACATTACCTTTGAATCAACAATGAGAGCAAATGATTGCAAAATTGCTAACTTGTAGGATGTTGAAATTGGCAGACATGCCCTCCTGTCTCGGGGGTGGAGAGTTCGGAACAAATCGGCCCACTAAGGCTAACTAACCGCTCCGTGGAGGTTCGAATCCTTCTCCTACAGCTATCAAATAGAAGTAATTCTTATTTGTATTTGGTTTTTAGTTTGTTGATGAAGTGTAAGGTAGAAAGGCAAGCCCGCTTTGAGGCTTGCCTTTTTTGTTTGTATTCGGTTCATAAAAAAACATATCCTAGACGTAAAAAGGCAGGAGTTTAGTCAAAATCGTACTCTACCCTACTAAAAGGCTAAAAGTGCGGAGTAAGCAATATTCATTGATACACCCTCAATGATTACTCTGCGGTTGGTAAATAATACAAAATACCTTTATCAAAAGGTG
>JAZKGK010000117.1:0-6678 GCA_040385915.1 Bacteroidota bacterium | reverse complement strand
CCATGAAGAATATCTTCCAGCCTTTGGGTGGACTGTTCCAGCAGTTCACTTAATACCGCTACTTGCTCGGGTTGGCTGTTTTTGAGCAGCGGGACAATTGCTTTGATATGGGCCAATGGATTGCGCAAGTCATGGGAAACCGTATAGAAAAACGTATCCCGATTGGCATTGACCTGGTCCAGTTCCTGATTCTTCCTTTGAAGCACTTGACGGGAGTGCCTAAGTTTTTTTTCGTACCGCTTCATGGGGTAATCTCGCGATTCGCAGCGATTGTTCGCTCGCTTGGTGCGAATCAACCTACTAATTAAGGCATTGTGAGAATTAAGTAGGTGTTCATGGCAGTAAAACTTCACCGCATCAGTCAAAGTACGTCTTTCCCTGGGGTGGTAAATTATTTGCACGTCAATCACTTTTGCTGAAACCTCTGGAAAGTGAGTAATACCCACCCGCTCGAATTCTGCTTGCAGGAGGAGTAAGTGGATTAATCAGTTGTTCTTTTTCGATGGATGTACCATCGAGAAAAATCTTAATTACTGCAATACTGACAATATGATCCACTGTTGGATTAGTACCAGTCGTTTCCTGGTCGAAAAAAAACAGGGGGCGGGTTAATTGTAGGTTCATTTGATGGGATGAAAAAATGTGGAATTGATTTTATTAGAGGGGAAAAATTGCGGTACGTGATAGAGGAGGCAATGATGAGACGCGGTACAGAGGCCCCCAAAAACGCGGTACATAAAAAAACCCCCTAATTTCGAGAATTAGAGGGTTTCTATAAGGTAATAAGTAGTCCGTACGGGAATCGAACCCGTGTTTCATCCGTGAAAGGGACGTGTCCTAACCCCTAGACGAACGGACCGTAAGAGGTTTTTGTAAATCGTGCTGCAAAAGTACGGCTAATTTCTAAACATGCAAATCTTGCTTCAAGTTATTTTATTCATTTTTTTAATGGCTTTTACTACCCCAAATCTATTGGCTGACTTTATACCTAATCCTTTAACTTTTTATTCTGCTCAGCAGGCTAGTTTAGAAGTTGATGTGTCTTTTGGGATACAATATTAAGCAGATGTAAAAAAAAGCTATATTTGTATTGTAATTAAATACAAATAATAATACTATACACTTGTCACTTGTCGACAACCTAGCCATTTGATACCTTTGTATGAAAAGAGTTCGTCAGCCAAAACGCTCCCTCAGCATATTGCCTAATCCGAGCACTGAACAAGATATGGAGAACCACCAAAAAGAAGATAGTTTGCACGATGCCTTAGCCGTATCGGGCATGTACGAAAACTGGTTTCTTGAATACGCTTCTTATGTTATATTGGAACGCGCTGTTCCCGCAGTAGAAGACGGGCTAAAACCTGTGCAACGTCGCATCATGCACGCCATGAAGGAAATGGATGATGGACGCTTCAACAAAGTGGCAAATATCATTGGGCAGACGATGCAGTACCATCCCCACGGTGATGCTTCTATCGGTGACGCTATGGTTAATATGGGTCAAAAGGATCTGTTGATTGAGACACAGGGCAACTGGGGCGATATCCGTACGGGAGATGGCGCGGCAGCCGCTCGTTATATAGAAGCCCGCCTCTCCAAATTTGCACTGGATGTAGTCTTTAATCCTGATACGACTCACTGGCAACTTTCCTATGATGGCCGTAAAAAAGAACCCCTAACGCTTCCAGTTAAGTTTCCATTGTTATTGGCGCAAGGTGTAGAAGGTATTGCGGTAGGTTTAGCTACTAAGGTAATGCCTCATAATTTTTGCGAACTCATTGAAGCCTCCATTGATATCTTACGAAATAACCCTATTACGCTGGTGCCCGATTTTCCTACGGGTGGTTTAGCTGATGTTTCTTCCTACAATGAAGGACAAAAAGGAGGCAAGCTTCGTATCCGCGCCCGCGTGGAAGAACTGGACAAAAAGACTTTGATTATTCGAGAAATTCCTTTCGGTACGACTACGACTGGCCTCATTGAATCGATTATCAAGGCAGGTGATTCCGGCAAAATCAAGATCAAAAAGGTGGTAGATAATACTGCTGCTGAGGTGGAAATCCAAATTCAGTTAGCTCCTGGTACTTCTCCCGATATTACTATTGATGCCCTTTATGCATTCACTGATTGTGAAGTGTCGGTATCGCCCAATGCTTGTGTAATTGTAAGTGATAAGCCGCATTTCGTGAGCGTAAATGATATGCTGCATATCAATACGCAAAATACGGTTGAGCTACTGCGCCTAGAGTTGGAAATTAAAAAGGCTTCTTTATTAGAAAGAAGCCTTTATGCTTCACTGGAAAAAATATTTATTGAGAATCGAATTTACCGCCGAATTGAAGAGTGTGAAACTTGGGAGGCAGTGCTTGATACGATTGATAAAGGGTTGGATCCTTTCAAAGAGCAGTTTTACCGCGAAATTGTGCAAGACGATTTGCTGCGATTAACCGAAATTAAAATCAAGCGTATTTCTAAATTCGATGCATTTAAGGCAGAGGAATTGATGCGGAAGTTAGAGGAGGAATTGAAGGAAACCGAACATCATTTGGCTAATCTTACCGTTTTTGCTATTCAATATTTCAAAGATTTGCTGAAGAAGTACGGTAAAGGCCGGGAAAGAAAAACGGAGATTCGCTCATTCAATACCATCTCTGCTAATGTGGTAGCTGCTGCCAACCAGAAGCTATATGTAAACTTTCAAGATGGCTTTATTGGCTACGGCCTCAAGAAAGAAGAATCGGTAAAGTTTATCTCTGAATGTTCTGACATTGATGATGTAATTGTATTCCGCAGAGATGGTAAGTGCCAGGTAATAAAGGTACAAGAAAAAGCCTTTGTGGGTAAAGATATCATTCATGCATCCGTTTTTAAGAAAAACGATGAGCGCATGGTATATAACATGATTTACTCAGATGGCCAGTCGGGTACTTCTATGGTGAAGCGCTTTCAAGTGACCGCCGTTACCCGTGACCGTGAGTATGACCTGACCAAAGGAAACCCCAACTCAAAGGTTTTGTATCTCACAGCTAATCCGAATGCCGAAGCCGAAGTGGTGACTATACATCTGACACCCGCCAGCAAAGCTAAAATTAAGGTTTTTGATTTCAATTTCGCTGAGCTCGAAATCAAAGGGCGCAATGCGCAAGGTAATATTCTAACGCGATATCCGGTAAAAAAAGTGGTATTGAAGTCAGAAGGAACCTCTACTATGGGTGGCCTTAAAATCTGGTTCGATGAACACTTAGGCCGACTGAATACCGATGGAAGAGGTCGGTTGTTAGGTAATTTTGAGGGAGAAGAAAATATCCTTGTTATGTACAAGGACGGAAATTATGAACTCACCACCTATGATTTGAGCAATCGTTATGAACTGAACGATATGGCGCTCATTGAGAAGTTTACTTCAGAGAAGGTCGTTTCTGCCATTCATTATGATGGAAATCAGCGTAACTTCTTCGTAAAACGCTTCCGTATCGAGACTACAAGTGTTGACAAGAAATTTCTGTTCATTAGCGAAGCCAAAGGGTCGAAGTTAGTCGTGGTGTCTACCGACCAGCAACCCCAAGTAGAGGTGTCATTCAAACATAGCGATTCGCCTAAGGAAAAAGAAGAAGTAATGACTTATGACCTTGATATGCTAATTGACGTGAAAGGTTGGAAAGCATTGGGTAATCGACTTTCTAATTATAAGGTTGTAAAGGTGAAAATGTTGGCTTCAAAGCCTGCCCAGGATGTGGAACGAGTAATTGTACATCCGCCAATTCATGACAATGACTTAAAGCCAGCCTCTGACTCACTGGAAGAAATGGAAGAAGACGATATGCCGAACGTAAACCCTACTACGGCTCAGTTAGGGATTTTTTAAAATGGGCTATTTAAGGCTTTTTTACTAACTGGATAACCCTATCTGGATAGTCAGAAATAATTCCGTCTACCTTGAAATTCAGCAAACGTTGGATATCGGCAGGTTCGTTAGCGGTCCAGGGAATAATCTTCATTCCTTGCTGTTGCGCATATTGCATCAAGCCCTGATTCACTAAATTGAAATCAGGGCTGTAAATGGTCGGAATAAAGCCCAATAGCCTAATGTTTTCTTCTGGATCCAGTGTATTCTCTATCAATAATGCCAACTTCATTTTAGGGTGTTTTTTTCTAATTACCTGCAAGGTTCGGCCATCGAACGATTGGACAATTGTCCGGTTCTGAATCCCTTTTTTCTGTATTACCGCCATTAACAGTTCAACAAATTTGCCGGGAGCTGGGTGGAAAATGCCATCACCGGCCGGATCAGATTTGGTTTCAATATTATACTGTACTGGTTGCCGTTTGTGTTTCTTCAAATAGGCTTCTACGGAATCAATCACGGCAGAAAGTAAAGGCTTATAAGCGACCATTTTCTGTTGCTGCTGGAATCGGGCATGAGGTTTAGAACCACAATCGCACTTTTGGACATCCTGATAGGCCATGTGGTATAGATTATAGGATTGCTCCGTCTCCTCCGTAATTTCCCTGCCGTCGGCGGTTTGACAGATTTCGTGCGATAAAAAAGGCTCGTGCGAGAGGATTACCTGTTGGTCTTTGGTAATCACTACATCCATTTCTAAGGTAGTAACCCCTAAGTCCAGCGCTTTAAGGAAGGCTGGGATCGTATTTTCAGGCATAAGCCCCCGACAACCCCGGTGCCCCTGAATATCCAGGGTCGTAGGTTTATCTCCTACAAAAGCACTCATCATACCCATTAGGCATAGTGTAATTAGCTGAACTTTCATTGTTGAATACGGATTAATCAATAGTCTACATCTAGCCCAAAAGCATTACGCAACTCCGTTAGTGCTGGGTTTTTTTCGGAAAGATGTCTAAACTTATCCTGAGATGTGTAAATAACTTTTTTTCCTTCCTTCACTACGACTTCTGCTTGAAGTTGAACAGTTTGGTTTTGCAATTGCTGCCGTAAAAAAGCCAACAATTCGTGTCTTAAACCATTAAGCTGCTGAAGCTGTACATTATTATCCAGATTAAGATAAATAGCACTATCTTCTTTGATTTCAAAAGGGCGGTCAAGAATAACAAATTCGCTTTGTTTGCCTTGTTCTTCTTTCATTTTAGCAAATACCCCCCAATGGTATTGCAGTTTCTCTAAGCCAAAGGGCAAATCTTCTAATACTTCGGTAAGTACGTCGCTTTGTACATCAGTGTCGAGCACAGGTAAAGGGGCATGCTGAATACCATCCAGTCGGATAGTAGACTTTAATTTTGCACTGGGCTTGTAACCATTCAACGGGAGCGGTTCTCGCACAGTTGTAATTGTCTCGCTATGTAATTGAGACGTAAAAGTTTTGTTTTCAGTAGGTTGCACGTTGGAATAGACAGCATTATCTAAAGGCTCTTCAAGTTCCTCCGCCGCTTTTTCTATAGTATTAACTTTTTTTTTATCAGTTGCCAACTCTATGACGGTGTCAGTTGGCTGAATTTTTAGTACAGAATGAATGTGTGCCATCTTCATAAGTGTCAACTCCACATGTAGGCGCTGGTTTTTACTACTCTTATAGTTCAGATCACATTGGCTACCAATATTTAATGCCGATAATAAAAAAGATAAAGAAGATTGAGATGACTGGTTCAGGTATTTCTTTTGTACAGACAGAGAGACTTCCAATAACTTTACGGTATCAGTATCTTTGCAAACCATCAGATTCCTGAAATGCTCACACAGGCCCACGACAAAATGGTGTCCATCAAATCCATTCCTTAAGATCTCGTCAAACGTAAGCAATGCCTGTGATAGGTTTGCTGCCAGCAGATAATCCGTCATACGAAAATAATAGTCGTAATCCAGAATATGTAGGTTTTCAATCGTCGTTTGATAGGTAATGCGGTTGTTCGACGAAAAAGTGACAATTAAATCGAACATAGACAGAGCATCACGTAAGCCACCATCCGCTTTTTGGGCAATCAATTGTAAAGCCTCTTCTTCCGCGTCAATTTTTTCCTTTTTTGCTATCTGGTTTAAATGACGGCTGATATCGTTCTGTTGAATTCTGTTGAAATCGAAAATCTGACAACGAGACAAAATGGTGGGTATAATCTTATGCTTTTCAGTAGTTGCCAGAATAAATATTGCATAGGAGGGAGGTTCTTCCAAGGTTTTCAAAAAAGCATTGAAAGCTGAGTTCGAAAGCATGTGTACCTCATCTATTATATAGATCTTGTATTTTCCCGCTTGAGGAGGATATCGTACTTGGTCTACTAGGTTCCGAATATCATCTACAGAGTTATTAGAAGCCGCATCTAATTCGTGTATATTAAAGGATGCACTATTAGTAAAGCTCAAGCAAGAATCACAGTTATCACAAGCTTCCGTTTCTGTGGATAAATTTTGGCAATTAATGGTTTTTGCTAATATTCGCGCACATGTAGTTTTCCCCACTCCACGAGGCCCACAAAACAAAAATGCTTGTGCCAAATGATTACTTCTAATGGCATTCTTGAGCGTAGTTGTAATATGAGTCTGTCCCACAACTGTGTCAAAAGTATTGGGGCGATATTTTCTTGCTGAAACTACAAAATTGTCCATATTGCAAGTTAGACCAAAAAGAACGAATCAAAAAGAGGCTAATTAGGTAACTGACCTTTCGCAGGCCAAAAATTTGGTATTTAGTAAAAAATATTTATGAG
>JAZKGK010000116.1:17226-33369 GCA_040385915.1 Bacteroidota bacterium | reverse complement strand
ATGATGTTTGAACTACCAGTGGTTTCTACGCATTGGCGGGGTATTCCTGATATTGTTGTTGACAAAGAAACGGGGCTTTTGGTACCCATTATAAATCCATTGGCTTTAGCCGATTCCCTTTCCTGGCTAATGCTGCACCCTGAATTGGCTGAAATGATGGGCAAAAAAGGAAGAGCCCGTTTTCTGCATGATTTTACTTTAGAAAAACACTTATTAGCAATGGAGGCCTCAATCAAGTCCGTTGATAATGAGGGCTATGGCGAAAACTCTGAAGCAGGCAGCCGCTACCTTGATTTAGATCCCAAGCCATCCATAGCGGCAATGACATCCGTCTTACAAGCTAACAAAGGGCAGCAGGCAAGTGGGTAAAGATTGTAATCAACCACATAAAACAAAGAGACCTGGCTACCAAAAGCCAGGTCTCTTTGTTTTATGTGGTTGATTTTTTCCTGCCGGCCTTAACTTAGTTCACCATTAGTTTCCTTACCACCACTTCGTTGGCTAATTGTATTTGTAAATAATACAGCCCTTTGGGTAGAAAATTAACGGTCACCGGTATTAAATCATTGCTGCTGCGTATAACCTCTTGCGCATGTACTGACTGTCCGGTTTGGTTGTATAACTGTAAGTATACTTTCCTTACGCCAGCATAGCCTCTAATATTTACTGTAAAGAACTTCTCAGTAGGGTTGGGATAAATGCTTATTGCGTTGGCTAATACGTCTTCATTCGCAGCAGTGATGATAATAAAAGGCTTTGCACTGGTTTCTATGCCAGCCGACCACTTAGTGCCTGCTCTGGTAAAGGCACGGAAGAAATACAACGAATCATTTGTTAAACTTCCCACTGTTTGATGGGGAGCATTTCCTTTATACACGACTTTACCTTCGTCAAAGGCTGTTCCTTCGCCTAAAAAACTGCTGACCGCCAAATAGGCATTACCATCTCCCAGCGGTACTTTCCTGACACCTTTGTTGGCTTTAGCTACTACCATTACTTCATCAAATGCTTGAGCCGGATTAACCCAGTCAAGGGTAACTTGTCCGTTGGAGGCTGTTGCCGTTAAATTGCTCACATTCAATAACGGATTACAGTTGGGCAATAACCTGACTTGGTCGGTGGCTGAAAGTCCAAAACCATCTGTAACGGTAAGGGTAATCGTATAAAAATATTCCTCTCCATCGCAACCAACGGCAGAAATATAAGCACTGGTACTGCTATTGGTATCTAATGGTTCTTCGTGTACGTGATTATTATGGTGTAGAGAAACTAACCAGGCATATTTAAGTTTGTCAGTTGCCTGCTCTTTGTCGCTTACATTGGCTTTTAATGAAAAAGTAGTGTCACTCACTAATGGATAGCTCGCATTATCGTGTGGACTGGTAATTTTTACGATTGGTGGAGTATTGTTTGAGGAAACAATGACTTGGCTCGTGGCGGAAATACCCTTCTCATTAGTTACTTTTAACGTGATGTTATACAAGGCAGGGGCATTAGTGGAGGACGTAAATATATGACTAGGGTTTTTATCCGTGCTTGCCGGAGAACCGTCGCCAAAACTCCATTCATACGTCAGTGGCTTGCCCGATGCATCACTGGAGGCCTCGCTGGAAAACTGTACGGATAAGGGAGTTGTACCATAGGTTTTATCGCTAGAGGCTACCGCGATTGGAGGAGGCGATGACGTGTAAATAATGGCCCTGACCTCATGTAAAAACGGAGCGCTGGTGCCTAAGTGAACGTAATAAAGATTTCCATTCTTCGGATGGACAGCCATATTGGTCACGTTGGCTTGGGAAGAAATGAATGAGACAACTTTTATTGGCTTATCAAATCCGTCCATTTGAAAAAAACGAACCCAGCCTTGCACATAATCGGCATGGAAATAGCCGTTTCGATAGTCGGATGGATAGCTTTGGCCGCTGTACCAAGCACCTCCAATAGAACAGCTTCCTCCAAAGGCACTACCTTCGACTGGTGAATTAACACCCATTGTATCGATACTCGCATCATTGCCCACGAAACTCCCTGTTCGGGCTGCTCGATTTGTTCTCCAGTCAAATGTTGGTCTCGTATGGATAAATTGTGGAATGGAGGCAGGAATAGGTATTTGAGGATTGCAATAATTATTAAAGGCGACCGTGGGCGAAAGGGTGGCCTGCTGAATTAAATCAGAAAATGAATAATATTGCTCGGTACAGCCATTCGTTTTATACAGTGGATTCAGAAAAAACCGGTTAGGGCGTCGGATCATATTATATTCGACATGGCGTTCAAAGCCTTCAAATAGCGGCCACCCACAGTTCAATCCTGGCTTATTAATCACGTTGAGTTCTTCCCAGTTACTATAGCCCACATCTCCAACATAAAGCACTCCTGGATTTCCAGTACTCACCTGCGTACTGCCAGTGTCGGGGCGTTTGGTCATTCGGAAAGGATTGCGAAACCCCAATGCCCAAACTCTGGAACGGGGCGCACGTGGGTTATTGTTATCAAAGAACGGATTACTGGCCAATCCATCGCCAGTTTGGGGATCTATCCGTAAAATTTTCCCACTTAAGGCATCCACTTGTTGCGCCCTGAAAGAGCCTATATTTTGCGGACCCGATATGATACCATCTGTCAGGGCTTGTTTATAGTAGGAATCTTGGGTAGAACCGCCATCCAGGGTAGTGGCATTACCACCGTCGCCACATGATACTATTAAACTGCCATCACTGCCAAACAGTAGTGAACCTACGCCATGCGAAGTAGATAAAATAGGTATGCCAGTCGCGATGCTTTCGCCCAGTAATATCTTCCGGCTACTCATGTCAATGCTTCGGAAACTATCGGCCTTGTTAGCCGTATAGCGCGTAAGACGACCGATGGTAGCATTGAAATACTCGTTTGTAGTGGCGTTGTAGTCAGGAGTGCCAAATTTGGTCAAATAATGGCGGTCAACTATATACAGTAGATAAATATAGCCATTGGTATAAAAATCTGGGTCTAATGCAAAGCCTAATAGTCCGTGGTCTCGCCAATCTCCGACTTCTTCGCTGATGTCCATAAGGGGAGTGGCTGCTTTGGTCTCATTTTCTACTAGCCATACTTTCCCGGCTTTTTCCCAGACAAACATGCGTCCATCAGTAGCAAAGGTTAGACCTATTGGCTGAACCCAATCATTACCTATTTTGCTTTGGATAAAACCAGTAGGGAGATTTTGTGCGAAAATTAATTGAGCAAAAAACACTAACGGAGTAATTAGTAAAAAATAGACCCTTGTATTAAGGGCAAAGGAGAGTTGAGATGACTTCATTTACGATTAGTTATAATAGGTTATAGTTCAACAGGCTTACCTTAACATTTTTCTTGCCAAAAGACTGGTGATTTGAAAGTCAAATGCATTTGAAGCCAGGTTGCCAAATACAATAAAGTATGTTGTCTGAAAGCAAAACCGGAGTAAATCCTGTATGCCCGAAATTATTTGAGGTTATGTTGATGATTTGTTGGATGATAAAGTTAATCCATTTACGGATAACGATCCAAATTGGTTGCTTTGAGAGATGCGAAGATAGCGATTTAACATTTGAATATAAAATTGAATTTAACGATAGTGTAATGACTGTTTTTTATAGAGGCTTGAACTAAATTTAACCTCCTCTGATTTACTACGTATTATCTCCATAAGATGCTTGTCTCCACTCAACTCAAAGATGCTTTTTTGTCAGTCCGGCAGCAAACGATGCGGCTTTGCGAGCCTCTTCAGCCAGAAGATTATGTAGTGCAGCCTATAGCAGACGTAAGTCCACCTAAGTGGCATCTGGGACATACCACCTGGTTTTTTGAAACATTTGTGTTGCCGCATTCTCCCGGCTACCGGGTCTTTTCGCCAGAGTATAATTACCTATTCAATAGCTATTACGAAAGCGTAGGTGCGCGTGTTGTTCGTACTGACCGGGGCAATATGACTCGCCCCGCAGTGAAGGATATTTATGCCTACCGGGCGTATGTGGATGAAGCCATAATGGCTTTTTTGGAAAGCGATACTTCCGATACAAAAGAAGTCAGGAACTTGATAGAATTGGGTTTACAGCACGAACAACAGCACCAGGAACTGCTCGTAACCGATATGCAGTATATTTTGGGTAACAATCCTTTATTCCCGGTTTATGCACCAAAGTCCAACCAAGCCACTATTCCTTTCGCAGTCGCCAAAGAAAATTATGTAGACATAAAGAGTGGCCTGTATTCTATTGGATATGATGGAACCGGTTTCTGTTTTGATAATGAAAGAGGCGTACATCAGGTATACTTGCATCCATTTCGCGTGAGCGATCGGCTCGTAACCAATGGCGAATACCTGGAATTTATGGAAGATGGTGGCTATACGCTGTTCGTCCATTGGCTACAGGAAGGTTGGGAATGGGTAAAGCAGGGCGCTATACGAAGTCCACTGTATTGGCATAAAATCAATGATCAATGGTGCCACTATACCTTGCATGGCTTGGAAAAAATAACTCCTGCTGCGCCTGTTACCCACGTGAGTTTCTACGAAGCCGAAGCTTTTGCGCGTTGGAAGGGTAAGCGGTTATTGACCGAATTTGAATGGGAAGCCGCTTGTATGCAGTTGAATGCAGCAAAACCGCTGACGGGTAATTTTGTAGAAGCCAACCACCTTCATCCAAGGCCGTGTCCCCAGGGAGCCAATCAGTTTTTTGGTGATGCCTGGGAGTGGACCAACAGCGCCTACCTGCCTTATCCTTATTATCAAAAGGCCGAGGGAGCGTTGGGCGAATACAACGGCAAATTTATGATCAACCAAATGGTGCTTCGAGGAGGCTCTTGTGCCACGCCGCAGAGTCATATTCGTGCTACCTACCGCAACTTTTTTCACCCCGACAAACGCTGGCAATTTACTGGTATACGACTAGCGCAATACAGTTAACAATTATCAATCAACAATTATCAGAAGGTTAATTACTACTACCTACTGAATCAGTTTGCATTATTTACTTTGTAATAGACTGACAAAAAGGCTAATACCTAACAACTAATTACTGATACCTACTTACCTACTTATGAACTCGATCTTTGCTCAAGATGTGCTGGCTGGTTTGGCAGCAAGTCCCAAACGGTTATTATCGAAGTACTTCTACGACGAGCGAGGCAATCGACTTTTTCAGGCCATTATGCAACTGGACGAATACTACCTGACGCGAAGCGAGTATGAGATCTTGGCAGAGCATAAAGTAGCGTTGCTGGCGCTTTTTCAGCCGAAGGTAACTGCCTGCGAAGGCCATCAGGGGCAAGATGAGATAAATAATAATTGCTTCGAGCTGATTGAATTTGGGGCAGGAGATGGGCTGAAAATTAAACTTTTGTTGAAGTACTTTCTTGAGCAACACGCCCAGTTTAAATATATTCCCATTGATATTTCTGCCGATGCGGTCAATGGTTTAGTTGCAGATCTGCGAACCGTTTTCCCCGATTTGGAAATAGAAGGTGTGCAGAACGACTATTTCCGCGCGTTGGACTACCTGAAAAGCAGGAGCAAGGTTCGCAAAATAGCCTTGTTTCTGGGTGCTAATATCGGGAATTTCAGCGATGCCGAAGCGATTCAATTCCTATCGGGTTTACGAAAAAACCTGCATCCCGATGATTTGCTGATGATTGGATTCGACCTGAAAAAAGATCCGCACCAGATCCTGGCGGCTTATAACGATGCCTCGGGCGTAACGCGGGACTTTAACCTGAATCTGTTGCAGCGGATCAATAATGAACTGGGCGGTGATTTTGAGCTACCCCATTTCAAGCATTACCCCACCTATGACCCTGTTAGCGGCGAGGCTCGGAGCTATCTGATGAGTACATGCGAGCAAACTGTCCATTTGTCTAAGCTCAACACCTCTTTCCGATTTACTGCCTGGGAACCCATCCACCTGGAGATTTCCAGAAAATACGACTTGCCTACCATCACCCGTTTGGCGGAGCAATCGGGCTATGAGGTGGTGCAGCATTTCTTCGATAGTAACCATTTTTTTGTAGATACAGTCTTACGGCCGCTATCTTGAAAGCTGTCTGAATCAATTTGACGGTAGGTGTACACAAAGCATTCCTATGGCTAGATAAGAAAAAAAACGACCTGTCTTTAGGAGACAGGCCGTCAATCGGATTAAGTGGAATCGGTTTTTAAGCAGGATTTAATGTCAGTATATTCGAGTGCGTTTGTCGTTGTTTCCGGTCAGTTTAGCCAGCGCTACTCCTTTGTGGAAATAAGCATCTGAGCTTTCGGGTTTCAGCTTGATTGTTTGGTTGAAATCCTGAATGGCTTCCTCATAGTGGTTAATCCTAAGTCGGGCTACACCACGGTTAAAGTACGCATCAGCATCATCAGGCCTCAATCTCAGTACTTTATCATAGTCACGAATTTCGTCCTTGTGAAAGCCTAATTTTCCTTCTGCAATGGCTCGGTTGAAATATGCCTCAGCGTAAGTAGGCTTTAGCGTAATGGCCATGGAGTAGTCTTTTATTTCACCCCGCAAATCTCCCAAGCTACCTAGTACATATCCCCGGCTGAAATACGCTTCAGTGTAGTAAGGTTTTATTTCCAGGGCTTTGTCATAATCATCTAGGGCATCTTCTTTTTCGTCCAGTTTGTTATTAGCCAAGCCACGGTTGTAATAGGCTTTGGCATAGTCTGGTTGTAGGTCAATGGCTTTAGTAAATTCCTTAATGGCTCCTTTAAAGTCTTTAGAGAGGTACTTGATTACTCCTTTACCGTTGTAAACCTCAGCGTAATCCGGCGATATTGAAATGGCTTCATCACAGGCGGCTATGGCAGCCAGGGTATCGCCTTGGGAAAGTTTTACGTTGGCGTAGCGGTAAAAATCTTCCGCAGTTTTTTGGCCAAATGAATGCAAACTATACAGAACCAAGAAGAGTAACCAGGTAAGCTTTTTCATATCAGACTGGATGTAGTTTTAAAAAGGCCTTAGTGGGAATGGAAAAAGAAACGTATGTAAGATTTTGTTGTTAATGTTCGTTTTTTTGAAAAGGTAACTGCTTTTTCTTTTATTTAAAAAGGTTTTCTTCAGAAATACAATGAAAATAATTTTGCCATTTTTGAATATTTTAACACTTTAATCCAGTATTTGAAAGCGAATCTTACACGAAATTATTGGGAAAGTTATGTATTTATACTTAGCCCACTAGGGCAGATAATAGCCAGTTAATGATTGCTTGAATGCAATTAGGTATTGGTTTCCTAAGCTTTTGTTAAAGAAGAGGAAAGAAGGAAAATAATATAATCCTGAAAATGTCCAGAAATGTATTTTTTTTCTGGACAAGAGATTCGGTGATGAAAATAAGCGAATGCTTTGAAGAACTTCCTGAAAATAATTTTATTTTTTCAAAGTGCTGATAGAGCTCTGAACTGATTCCTTGTAGCCCTTCGTGAACGATCTGGGTTTACTGTTCTGCTTAAGGCATTATTCGCCATAGCCATAACTTGTCATTTTGCTTAGACTGGCAATATAAAAAAATCAGCAAGGGAGGATTCGATCTGTTTGCAGACCTTATCCTCCCTTGCTGAAGTAAATGAAATGAGTAACAGGCCGTTGTACGGCAGCGTAGCTATATGCTTGGCTAGGCAAATAGCTTATTTTTGAGCTTCTTCATTATCGTATTCATCGCCGTAGCCTTCTTCTATAACACCGTATGGGCCGTCTACCCTGGCTTCATCTTCCGGCGAGCGGTCTCCCTGGTTATTTTCTAGTTCTACAATATCCTGGTTAATATCATTTTTGTTAAGAGATGCTTCCACCTCATCCTCGTGCTCGCTCTTGTTCAAGCCAGCTTCCTGGGTAGCAGTGTTAGCAGATTTTGCTGTCGCTATCTTATCTTTCTGAGGATCATTTTTTTCTGAACCTCGGTGGAGCTTTTCTTCAGGCTGTGGTATTTCGGGTTTATGGGTTTTTTGTGGTTCCATGGTTATCAGGTATATGATAGTTGAAAATTGTTATAAAGGATCATACGCATAGAAGAAGATAAGGTTGATTTCACTTGTACATGAGCTTAACTCTTCTGAGGGTTTCGCGTAAAAACATTTACTTTTGGCCTTCCTCAATCCTTGATTTGTATGCACACTAACCGACTTGCCCAGGAAACTAGCCCTTATTTGATGCAGCATGCCCATAATCCGGTAGATTGGTTTCCCTGGGGCAGCGAGGCATTGGCAAAAGCGCAACAGGAAGACAAACCCATCATTGTCAGCATTGGCTACTCGGCCTGTCATTGGTGCCACGTCATGGAGCGCGAATCGTTCGAAAATGAACAGGTTGCCGAGATTATGAACCAGCATTTTGTGTGCATCAAGGTAGACCGCGAAGAGCGGCCTGACGTGGATGCCATATATATGGATGCTGTGCAAGCCATGGGCATCAATGGAGGTTGGCCGCTCAATGTGATACTTACGCCTGAGGCCAAGCCTTTCTATGGCGGCACTTACTTCCCTGCGCGTCAGTGGGGCAACCTGTTGCTCCAGGTGGCCGAGGCTTACCAGCAGCAAAAAGCCCAGTTGGTAGAGTCGGCAGAGAAGTTTACCCAACAATTAGCCTTGTCGGAAAGCCAGAAATATGGCCTGGTATCCGCTAACGAGCAATATTCATTGGAAGAACTGCGCAGTACCTTTGCCAAGCTGGCATCTGGTTTCGACCGTAAGTTGGGCGGTATGAACAAAGCGCCCAAGTTCCCGATGCCGAGCATATACCGGTTTATGCTTCGCTATTACCAATTGACGAAGGACGAACGGGCATTGAATCAGATCAAAGTAACTCTCGATCAAATAGCTTTCGGTGGCATTTACGATCAGGTCGGCGGAGGCTTTGCCCGTTATTCGGTCGATGCGGAATGGTTTGCGCCCCATTTTGAGAAAATGCTGTACGACAATGGTCAATTGATCGGTCTATATGCCGAAGCCTTTAGTCTGACCAAAGATCCGCTTTACCAAGAAGTAGTTTACCAGACCATCGACTTTGTGGCGCGAGAAATGACCAATGCCGAAGGAGGGTTTTATTCTGCCTTGGATGCGGATAGCGAAGGAGTGGAAGGAAAGTTTTATGTCTGGACAAAAGCTGAATTAGATACTTTGCTAGGCGCTGATAGCGAATGGTTTTGCGACTATTACCACGTAACAGAAGACGGAAATTGGGAACACGGACAAAATATATTGTACCGTACCCGACGAGAAGAAGTATTTGCCGGATTTCTGAAAGAGAGCGTGGCAGAATTTAGATTAAGGCTACAAAGTGCGCACGCCACACTGATGCAAGCACGGGCACAGCGCATTCGCCCAGGGTTGGACGATAAAGTACTCTGTTCCTGGAATGCACTGATGTTGAACGGGCTGGTGGATGCCTATCGCGTATTTGGGGAAGCTGATTTTCTGACAATGGCCTTGCGCAATGCTGAATTCCTGCAAACCCGGATGCGGAATGGAGCCAAACTATGGCATACGTACAAAGATGGTCGCGCGAGTTTGGCGGGCTACCTGGAAGATTACGCCTTGGTAATAGAAGCCTATCTGAACTTATATCAAGCTACTTTTGATGAAAAATGGCTTACCGAAGCCGACCATTTGGCAAAATATGTTACCCGAAATTTTTACGATGAGCAGGAAGAGCTTTTCTTCTTTACTGACGCAGAAGGAGAGGCGCTCATTGCCCGTAAAAAAGAATTATTTGACAATGTCATTCCTGCCTCCAATTCAGTTATGGCCAATAACCTGTATTTCCTCGGCCTTTTGCTGGACAAACCTCAGTACACCGAGCTTTCGGCCAAAATGCTGGACAGGGTGAAGAAACTGGTGTTGACCAATGTACAGTACCTCACCAACTGGGCTTGCCTGTTCACGTATCGTGTGGCTCCGACGGTAGAAATCGCGATTGTTGGGCAAGAATATCTCCAATTCCGGCAGGCCATAGACGAGTCGTTTTTTCCTAATAAAGTGCTGGTAGGTACGTTGGAAGAAAGTGAAAGCAGCTTGCCTTTATTAGAAAACCGTTTGGCGCAAGGAGGGAAAACCACGGTGTACGTGTGTTATAACAAAGCCTGCCAATTGCCCGTGTCTACTGTAGCCGAAGCTTGGGAACAAGTAAATAGAATTGGGAATGCTTTGGGGCAATAAGAATAAGCTAACTTCTTGGGCAATCAACAAATCAGCATAGTAACAAATCTATTTAATGCATTCGGTCGCCGCGAAGGGCTAGCTGCTGCATAATTTGCGCTTCGGCCTCCAGAAGCTCCTGCCAGCGTGCTTTTACTACTGCTTCGGGTATGTATTCCATGGCGAGGCTAATGAAGTTGGTATAATGACCTGCCTCCGATATCATAAGTTCGTGGTAAAATTGGCGCAGGCTTTCGTCGGCCATGTGCTCGGAAAGTAGCTTGAACCGTTCGCAGCTTCGGGCTTCAATCAGGGCATTCATCAAGAGTTTTTCGAGTAGTTGCTGCTCGGGCGAGCCGCCTTTTCTTAGGTGCTTTTGCAATTCTTGTACGTACTCATCCTGACGTGACTTGCCCAATCGGTAGCCTCGTTTCTTTAGTTCCGCCAGTACCCGCTCAAAATGATTCCATTCTTCGGCTACTACGGGAGTCAGCACGTCTACCAGCTTTTCCCGGTCTGGGTGGAGTATAATGAGCGAAATGCACGCCGATGCCGCTTTCTGCTCACAATAGGCATGGTCAACAAGGATTTCCTCGATATTCTTCTCCGCAATATTTACCCAACGCGGATCAGTTGGTAATTTCAGACCCAACATATCAATTAACAATTAACAATTAACAATGAACCCAGCGTGGAATGCCATGGGCAATTATTATATAGATACGGATTATTTGACTTACTCAATTAAGCATCGCTGCGGCATTGTTTTAAGGTTTTTATCTGTGATTGATTTTAAACCTACTAGCTGAATGCTAATGACTAATACCTGGTTAACTAACTCCTAACTAATCAAATAGCATCCAATTGACGCCGAAGCCGAAGGAGCGGGAAAGGGCGGTATACACTGGCGCTACAAAATAGCCGGGCTGCGACATAAACCCTTGGTTGGCATGGGATAGTTGAAAAAAGAGCCTTACTCGTTGGACGCGAAAACTAGCAAATGCATCGGCCTGAAGATAACCCAATACTTCAAATGGCTGTTGATATTTGCGTTGAGGATCTGGAGTTTTGTCTTGTAAGTAAAACTGCTGAGTTAGCGGCATGTATCTGTCTGCGAAATAGGAGGATTTGTAATGCATCTCCACCCCAAGTTGGATGTACAATACTTTTTTGAACAAAATATTATACGCTACCCGCGAATTAACGAATAATTCGGGTACCCGAAAAATGTTGTCATTGTTGGAGTTTTGGGTATAATAGACCTGATTGGCTGTATGAAAATTGCCTGCCCGGAACTGAAGACCGAAACCCATCCGAATGATTTGTATATCGGAAGTATATTGCTGAGGATGAGCATTTTTGTCGTAATAAATGTAATTTTTTAGATTGGAAATCAGCACACTGGGTTGTAGTGTAAGTCCACCTATCCGCACATGCAGGTTACCATAAATATTATCCGAAGACACGTTTTTAAAGTCGTTATGCCAACTATAGTTATTGCTGAAAAACTCCTGCTGAATGAGGGTGGGAGAGCTATTAATCCGGTAGTAACCTCCCGTCAGCAGCTTGCTCTGGAATTCAGCTCTTGCCCGGTAATCACCGCCCAGCAGGTATTCAACGTCCACAAAAAACCGGGAACTATCAGGCAGATAGTAGTTGAGCCAGCCGCCCACAAAGTTTTCGCTCCGACTAATATGATAGCCGCTGAAATTACTGACCAGGCTATAATCCCTTCGGCGGGCATGGAAGCGATAATTGAAACCATTGAGCCGGCCTTTGGTAAAAGTACCTTTGATACCTACCTTGTTTTCAAACAAGAGGTATTTAGTTTCTTGCTCTGTACGGGTAGCATTATAAAAAACGGTGTCATAAAAATGATATAATTGACTATTAGCCAGATTGCCATCTACAAAGTAGTTACGCTGCTGTTGACGGTCGAAAACGTGGTAGAGCTGGAACGCACCGACCGGAGAATATTGCTGGTAAAAGTGAATGTGGTTTCGCACTTCCTGCGAGCCTGCTTTGTCTAGTACTGCTCGTTGGTTACTTCGATCAAAAAGGTCTTTCTCCGGAATGAGCTGGCCCTGTTCGTCAAGTTGTAAAATGCTGCCCAATTCGCTCACTGAGTGGTTGAGGTGGGTGAAATTTCCTAAAAATAAATAAGTAGAGTCCTTGCTTTTGAAGCGGGTATACAAGGCAAAGCTGTGGCTGTCTACCTGCCTGTCTGTTTGACTGAGGTTGGCAAATTGCTTGTTGGCCGTGGGGCGCTGGTAGCGAAAGCCTATATTCCAGCGGTTGTTAATGCTGCGGCTGTGTTCTATGTCCAACAATTGTACGCCATTGCCTCCCGATACATAGTACAAACTTGAGTAAGGCGACTTAGTGTCGTAGTATTTTATTTGCTCCGGATCGAAAGCGTATGGAGCATACGCGTTGAAGCCTAGCATTGCCCCGATCTTTTCGGATGGTTGGTAAAACACCGGGCGCATGGCAGTACCCAGGTTACCCAAATCCTGATATAGGTTCTGGTTTCGTTGCTTAAAATTAAACTTATGAAAGTTATCCAGCAGCGTATCAATTGTGTAGCTGATTTCGCGATTGTTGAAAATATCGTTTTCCAACACGTAACGAGTAGAATGAGGACCATAAATGATCTTGGTCGTATCGTCGAGGATTTGAGCCTCCGCCCAGCGCGGGCAGACCAGTAGAATAAACAGTAAAAGGGCTAGTCTTTGAAGAATCACGCGCAAAAATAGCAGAAAATTTATTTGATAATTGAGTAAGCTAATTACTAGCGAATGTCACGGAAGAAGCTAACCATCTCATTGTAAGCTATGGCTGCTTGATTACGTGACAGAATTTATTTCAAGGAAGTGTTTTTTCATCGATTGCCGAACCACGGTATCAAAATTAGTGCCTTCATTGGCTAGAAAATAAATTTCCATGGGCAAATAGAAAAAATTCATTCCTGGAGCCCAGGTAGCCAAAGGGAGCGCCCGCAGTTTTACGTAGTCTTTTTCGGTAGTCAGCAGACTGATAGCATTAAGCTTACCCGGTATTTTCTTCTCACCTGCGAATGGTTCGCACATTTCGCGGATTTTCTTGATGTCCCTTTCCGTATAGTTGTGGTGATCGCCAAATTGGCAATGGTTGAATAACTGATAGCGTTCCGAAACGTATTTCACCAACGGTGCTGGATTTGCAATGCCTGATACCAGCACCAGGCCAGAGTCGCCCATTGCTGCTTGATCGGGAATAAAAGGCGCTGGTTCTCCATACCTGATTCCACTAAAAAAAATGGGTGTACCGGCTTGGGTATATAATCGGATTTCTTTTTCAATCTCTTTTCTACTGGCTTCCGACAAGTCAGTTGGGCATTTGCTTACCACCACTATATCAGCGCGTTTGGCTCCTTTCCGTCTTTCGCGCAGCCGACCCGAAGGGAAAGGCCAGTCGTGGGTAAACAGTCGGTGAAAGTCGGTCAGTAGGAGGTTTAGGTGGGGTTGTACACTTCGGTGCTGGTAGGCATCATCGAGCAGAATGACGTTGGTTTGTGGCTTTTCGAATAAAAGCTGCGGGATGGCAAGGGTACGTTCCTCGCCCACTACCACACTGATTTGCTTGCCAAAGCGCTGGTGAAATTGCATCGGTTCGTCTCCAATGGCGGCGGCGTTGGCTTGTTCATCGGCCAGGATAAAGCCCTTGGTTTGCCTTCCATAGCCCCGGCTCAGCGTAGCTACACAATAGTCGTTTTTTAGCAAACGGATCAAGTATTCTACGTGGGGCGTTTTCCCAGTACCACCCACTGTCAAATTACCTACATTGATGGTAAATATTTCAAAACGAATGGATTTCAGGTAAGCCTTGTCATAGAGGTAATTCCGAAGGTCGGTAATGAGGCTATAGAGAAAGGTAAAAGGCAATAGGAGTAGAGAAAGCACACGCATAGCTAGATGGGCAGATAGGCTAAAACTGGTAGGTTAAAGCAAAGCCTTGCTGATTGGGTGAGTAATTGAAATTGAGCGACATGTTTTTTAGCTTTTTGGTGTATTGATTCAATTTACGCGCACCAATAGGCCATAATATTGAACCAGTAACTCCTAGGGGAATGCCTAGGAGAAATAGGGAAGAACCAACTTTGCCATTATTGTTATAGGTAGAATTAACACTATTTGATAGGATAACAATCCCGGCTACTGAGAGTGCTGAGCCGAGTATGGCGGCGGTCATACCAGAGGATTTCATTTTTTGGTAGTGTACAATCTTCCTAATATAAAGCGACTCCGAGCGGCTTTTGTTTCTTTTAAATAAGACGAGTGAATCACTTTGTGCAAACAGCTGACTTTGGTTAAAGCACCCCGCCAGTACCAGGAACAATAATAGTTTTTTCATGGGAATGTGTAGAAAGCAGCGGTTGAACCCACTTAGAACCGGTAGGTTAGAGCGAATCCTTGCTGATTGGGTGTGTAATTGAAATCGAGCGAAAGGTTCTCCAACTTTTTATTGTATTGCTTCATTTTACGCGCACCAATCCCTCCTAATATTGCACCAGTTGTAGTAATTGGAATTCCTAAGACTGTAGCAAGTACCCCACCAAAAAACCTGTCAATGTTTTCGGGCTGAGAAGTAGTTGAGCCAACCCTATTATTAGTTGGTACCCATTTTGTAGTCGCTATCGTTACAATCCCAGCTACTGTAACTACCGCTCCTATTACTCCTAATGTCACGCCTGTATTTCTCAGCTTTCGGTAGCTTTCAATCTTTCTTAAATAAAGTGCTTCCGAACCGCTTTTTCTTTTAAATAAGACAGTTGAATCACTTTGTGCGAACAGTGGACCTTGTATAAATAGTCCAACAAATACCAAGAGTAGCGTAAGTTTTTTCATGCTAAGAATCTGATTTTTTGTTTAGGTTAAATTTGCGGAAATTAGGATGCTATAGTATGAAGCATTTGACAAGTCAAAGTTACTTTAAAAAAAAATTAATCAGTCGGTAGCAAAATAAATCAAACCAGGAATCAGCTCAAGCATCAGATAATCAATACCCAATCCACGCATTGGAACATCCTCTTATCTCCACATCTATATAATTCTCCTCGCTTTTTCCGCAATTTATTTTCTACTTTTGAGTTTTGATTGGCATAAGCAATTCGAAATCCTTTCCATGAATATCAAGCCGTTTAAATGCCAGACTCTGGCCTTTTTTTTATTTTTTGGTGGCTTTACGCTTCTTTCTACCCAAGTACTACAGGCGCAAGCGACCCTTAATACGAATGCCGAGGATACGTACTATCGTACTGGTCTTGAGTTATTTGACAAGCAAAAGTACGGCGCTGCCCAACAAGCTTTCCAGGAATATATCCGATTAGCTACATTAGCAGGCACCCAATCTGGTCCCAATAACCTGAAGGTGGTAGATGCCCAGTATTATTCAGGTATTTGTGCGCTGTATCTTTTTAATCCGGATGCAGAAGTGCAAATCGATCGCTTTATTGCTGACCATCCGCAGCATCCCAAGGCCATTTTTGCTTATTATGAACTGGGGCAATTTTACTTTACCAAAAAAGATTACCCCAAAGCCATCGAATATTTTAGCAAAATCGACTCTGAGCAGCTAAATCTCGAACAAACAATTGACATGAAATTTAAGCTGGGGTATGCTTATTTTACTACCCAGGATTTTGAAAAGGCCAGGCCTGCTTTTGATGACCTGAAAAGAAGCAACCACAAGTACACGGCTGCGGCCAATTATTATTCGGGCTACATCAACTACAAACTGGGCAACTATGACGAAGCCCTGAAGGATTTGAAAAAGGCCGAAAAAGATCCGGCTTACCAGAATGAAGTGCCCTATATGGTGGCCAACGTATATTACAAACAGCAACGATATGACGAACTGCTGGCGTATACGGAGTCGATCATAGGCAAGCCGGAGTTGCAACCAACCACTACTGAGAAACCAAAAGGAGCGAAGAAACCCGGCAAGGCGTTGCCCGGCAA
>JAZKGK010000116.1:0-17126 GCA_040385915.1 Bacteroidota bacterium | reverse complement strand
CCCGGCAAGGCGTTGCCCGGCAAAACGTTGCCCGGCAAATCACCCTCCAACAAAACGCCGGTTAAGTCATCGTCGGGCGGGAAAGCAACGGGTAAGCCTGCTACTGACAAAGGAACCGCTACCAGTCCAGTAGAAGAAACGCCAGAGGAAACACCGGAAAATGGCACCGCAACGGTAAAAACCATCAAAAATGCCGATGAGTTATTCCTGCTCACTGCCGAAGCCTACTACCGCAAGGGCGATTATGCCAAGGCGGCGCCTTACTTTAAACAGTATGCCGCTAGTAATAAGAATGCCCGCTCCAAGCCAGCCCCTGAAATTCAATACCGCATTGCTTATGCTCAGTACCTAACCAAAGAGTATGCTGCCGCTGCCGACGGTTTCAAAAACATAGCTTCTAGCCGCGACTCTATTGGGCAGTATGCGGCTTATTACTTGGGCATGGCCTATCTCCAGACCAACAATAAGCCTTTTGCGCTGCAAGCTTTTGATCAGGCCCGTAAAGCCAAGTTTAATAAGCAGGTACAAGAGGAAGCATCTTTCAACTATGCAAAAGTGCTGGGTGACCTCGATAATAATGCCGAGGCCATTACGGTACTCAAAGATTTCCTGAAAGCGTATCCTAACAGCAAATACGAATCAGAAGCCAACGAGCTATTGGGAGAATCGTACCTGAACACCAATAACTACACCGAGGCCATTACGCACATTGAAACCCTGAAGAGCCGCACGCCCCGGACGGATGCTGCCTACCAACGCGTAACTTATAATCAGGGCGTGACGAATTTCAATAATGACCATTTACTGGAAGCCATTACTTTCTTCGACAAGTCTTTAAGCAGTCCAAGAGAAGGCGATTTGGTATTGGCGGCCAACTTCTGGAAAGCAGAGGCCTATTCAGTGAATCGTCAGTACGAAGATGCGATCAGCAGCTATGGGGCTGTATTCCGCAAAACCGATGAAGGCGTGAAGGCCAATACGGATGATTATTCGCTGAAAAGCCGATACGGAATTGGGTACGCTTATTACAACCGTAAAGAGTACGACAAAGCAGCAGTCCATTTCAGGGAATACATCAGCCGGTCAAAAAATGCGACTTCTAAATTAGGAACCAGTCAGTTAAATTATAACGATGCACTGATCCGGCTCGCCGACTGCTATTATATACAGAAAAACTACGATGATGCGGTCTCCACCTATGATCTGGCCATTGCGCAGAATACGGTTGACAAAGACTATGCTTTCTATCAAAAAGGCAATATCTTAGGTATTCAGGGTAAAGATGTCGAAGCCAAACAAGCGCTCGATAAAGTGACCCAATCGCCGCAGTCACGCTATGCCGATGGTGCGGTATTTCAGAAGGCGCAACTTACTTTTGAGAAAGGCGATTACAGTGCCGCAGCGACCCAGTATTCACAACTGATCGAAGGCAAGCCCAATAGTTCATTCGTTCCCTTCGCTTTGCAGCGGCGCGCCATTGCCTACAGCAACCTGCAACAATACGATAAAGCCATTGCCGACTATCAGCGGGTATTGAATCAATATAGCACCAGCAAAGTAGCTAACAGTGCGTTGCTGGGTTTGCAGGAAACCCTGACCAATGCCGGAAGGACAGAAGAATTTAACGCCGCGTTGACCAAATACAAACAAGCCAATCCGCAGGACAACTCACTGGAAAACGTAGAATTTGAGGCGGCAAAGAACCTTTATTTTGGCGAAAAATATCAGAAGGCGGTAGAAAGTCTACTCACGTATCTGAAAACTTATCCAAACAACTCGTTGAGTTACGATGCTAAGTATTACTTGGCCGAATCATATTTCCGGCTCAATGACCGAACCAATGCCCTGAAGTACCACCAGGCAGTAATTGCTGACAACCAAAGCCCCAATGTTGGTAAGTCCATTACTCGCCTTGCCGAGCTGGAATATGCTTCCAAAAACTATCCCAATGCCATTCGCTATTACCAGACCTCTTTAGCCAGATCACGCAATAAAAAAGAGCAAGCCAGTGCCTGGAACGGATTAATGGAATCATATTATAGTCTTAGTAAATACGATTCGGTGTTGTACTACGCCGACGAAATTATCAATAAAGGTGGCGGTACCGTCAATGCCCAAAACAAGGCGCTCTTGTATCGTGGAAAGGCATTTTACTTGCAAGCCAATTACGATCAGGCGGTTGACGAGTTTTTGCGGACGGTTAATTCTGCTAAAGATGAAAATGGAGCGGAAGCCCAATACCTGATTGGCGAGGCTTTGTACAAACAGGCCAAATACAAAGAATCAATCGACGCCCTGTTTGAGTTAAACCAGAAATTTAGCTCTTATGAAAAGTGGCGGGGCAAAGGCTTTCTGCTCATTGCCGACAATTACGTAGCACTCGACGAAACCTTTCAGGCCAAAGCAACCCTGAATTCCATCATTGAGAAATCGCCCGATAAACAGGCCGTAGAAGAGGCCAAAACCAAGTTAAAGGCACTAGAAGAAAAGCAATAATTGATGCGCTCACCAAGCCATCAGCATATCAGCACATTAGCAAATAAGCACATCAAATTTATGAGTAAATATAGCTTTCTGAGTCGGTCAACAGTTCTAACAGCGTTTGCATGGGTATGCTTTTTTTCAACATCCTCCTTTGCCCAGGTGAAGTACGGCAATGATGGGGAAATAGAGAGTGCAGAAATTATTATTGAGAAGGATCGGAAAATAGAATTGCCCGAAGCCAATCGAAACTTTGAGAAAATACCAACCACTGTGCCAACGCCCGCCCGTCGCCAGCAGGACTATGATTACGCCGAGAAGAATTTCCGTATTGGTGACCTGAAATTTAGCCCGCGCGTATTGCAATTGCCCCAGGAACCGTTGAGCAAGTTGTATGGCAACTATGTGAAATTAGGTGTAGGTAATTATGGTACGATCAACGCCGAAGGGTATTTTAATACCAAGCGCACAGACGACTATGCCTATGGCCTGCGGGTCAAGCATTTGTCGTCTTGGAACGGGCCAGTGGACAAAAAGAACTCCGGTACAAGTGCCAATATGCTTGGTTTTTATGGCAAATACTTTACTGAAATGGCTACGCTGTCAGCCGATGTACAGTATAACCGCGACAAGTATTATTTCTACGGCTACAAACCGGGTTCGGTATCGTCAGAGAAGCGCGATAGCATTAAGCAAATTTTCAATACGATTTCCTTTGAAGGGCGCATTACCAATTCCCAAAAGAGCTCCGAGCGGGACAATTCGCCTGTAGATTATGACTTTACGACGCGCTTTACTAACCTGAAAGACAACTATTCAGCTTCAGAATTTGATTGGACTACACATTTCAAAGGCTCAAAAGTAATCAATGAGGACTTTAAAGCATTTTTGAATGCCGACCTTTCTCTCACCAAGCGCAAGGATACCAAGGGCGACCTAAGCCGTAACCTTTTTCGCTTCCGGCCATCGGTGCAGTGGAAGTATGAAGACCTGACCATCAGGGGGAGCCTGAATATTGTGTACGAGAATGATACCATTTCTACGGCAAAAACCATCCACCTCTATCCAACAGTAGATGCCTCTTACCAGTTGTCAGAAAATGTAAGCGCCTTTGCCGGACTGGATGGTGATGTACAGCAGACTACGCTGCGCCAGTTTGTGCAGGACAATCCGTATTTAGTAGCCAATGTGCCACTGGCGCATACCAATAAACTGACTGAAATGTATGGCGGACTACGAGGCAAAGCTAACCGCGATATCACTTTTGAATTGCGGGTCTCGGGTGCTAAATACCGGAATCTGTATTTTTTCAATAATAGTAAAACCGATACCTCCAAGTTTACTATCTTATATGATAAGGGAATTTCCTCGGTGCTAAACCTGACTGGCCAAGTAACGTATAATACTTCGGAGCATTTCCGGTCTTCGCTCAAGTTGGATTTGTATAACTATACGCTTCCGCAGGTACAAACAGCTTGGCATCGGCCTACCTTCACCGCAACATGGCTTAATACCTTCAACGTCAGGCAAAAAGTCTTCTTTAATGCCAATTTTTACTATCTAGGAGGTATTGAGGGTAAGAACACATTTACGGACAAAAGCAAGAAGATTGACCCCATTGTAGACTTAAGTTTAAAAGTAGACTATTTGATTTCCAACAATTTTTCTTCATTTTTGTCAATAAATAATATTTTTGCACAGAAATACCAACGGTATTTGTATTATCCCCAGCAAGGATTGAATATCCTAGTGGGTTTGACTTATTCCTTTTGAGCCTAAAACTTAAGGATGAGTTATCAGGTGATTTTAAAGACAGCACGTCATGATAGCTAATTACATTAAAGAACTACTTTTTGAACAAGATTGCGTAGTGATTCCCGATTTTGGTGGTTTCATTGCCAACTATGTTAGTGCGGAAATACATCCTATCCGGCATTCATTCAGCCCTCCTAGCAAAAGCATTGCTTTTAATGAAATGTTACGGTTAAACGATGGCTTATTAGCTAGTTACGTAGCCCAAAAGGAAGGATTAAGCCGCGAAGACGCTTTGCTTAAGATCAAAGGTTTTCTTACCGAAGTATGGGATGAACTCCGGCAGAAAAACAAGTACCGCTTAGAGGAGGTGGGCACTTTATTCCTCAATCAGGAGCAAAAGATACAGTTTGAGCCCGAAAATCGAATCAATTACTTCAACGATAGTTTTGGCTTACCAGAATTATTGTTCAAGCCTATTGAACGGACTGCCGCCCAACGGACTGCCCGACCCGATTTATCGCCCCAATGGAATACTGGTGCCTTTGCCAAGCGGACGATTACCCAACGAATGACTGCTCCCCTGAAAATAAAAGACCGGCCTGCCATGTCTAATGAGGAAGTTTACCACGAAGAAGAATTCGCGGGCGAAGATGAAAAGACTCGTGCTTCGCGCCTTTGGTTAATCTTAGCCGTACCCGTAGTGCTACTTTTGGCCGCAACCACTGGTCTATTCCTGTTTTTCGATGATGGAAATACTGTTTTAAGTAGCTTTAATCCCTTTACTGCGCTGTATTCCCAAAATAAAGCCGATGTCAAGTCTGCTGAAAGTGTTGCCACTACTGACAAGCCTACTCCAGCCACCTTACCACCTGCCGAAGCTGGCACTGTAGCCTTGGATTCTGCTACAAAGGAGTCGGAAAATTGGAATGCCGCTAGTCAGGAGCCCGTTTCTGCTCCAGCAGCAGAGGATAACCAACCAACTGCCAATGCTGAACCATTTGACGCCAAGCAAACTGAGGCAGTAAAAGAAGAGAAAGTGACACCAGTAGAAGAAACAATAGCCAAACCTGCCGAGAAAGTTTCGGCTGATTATGTAGCAATAGCTACCGATGTTCCGCGTTATTACCTCATTGTAGGCTCTTTTTCAAGGCATAAGAATGCCTTGAAATTAAGGAAAGCGCTGGTTGCTAAAGGAGTAGCGGAGTCTAAATTGATTATTCCGAAAATAGAAACGAATCTACACAAAGTGTCGTACGCAGATTTTGCTACGCTTCCAGAAGCAAATGCTAAGTTGGAAGAAGTGAAATCCGAACTTGACTTACAAGTATGGGTATTTAAATACGTTAAGTAATCTAATTTTATGTTATCGGCAGAAATTCAGAATAAAAACAAGAACGTTGCTTTGACCGTAACCGTGTTCGTTCACGCCTTAATGCTCTTGTTGTTATTCTTTTTTGTGTCGTTTCAAGCCCCCGATCCACCGCTTTCTGCTGGTGGCGTTGAGCTGAACTTCGGCTTAGATGAGGCTGGTTATGGCGTTATCCAGTCGCTAGCACCTGCCAACGATTCTAAAAATACCGACGATGCCAAGCCTGGCCCACCCGACAATCAACCCTCAGTAGCTATTCCAGCAGAAGAACAAGTCGCTGAGCCAGTGAAGGAAAAAGCACCCCAGCCCGAAAGCCCACTCACTACCGACGAAGAAAGTCCAGTGGTAGTAAAGGAAAAGACGAAAGAAAAACCGGTTGAGAAAAAGGTTGAAAAGCCAGTAGAAGTGGTCAAAAAGACCGCCGAAAAGCCGGTAGAGAAAGTAGTTGAGAAACCTGCAGAGAAAAAAGTAGAAAAGAAAGAAGTAGATAAGCGTGCCGTAATGGACGGTGGCGCCGGTGGAATTGCCGGAACTAAGAAAGAAATGCCAGGCAACAACAATGGCGACAAACCCGGTAAGGTCGGTGACCAGGGCGATCCCAGAGGCACCGTAAATGGCAAGGCTCTGTACGGTGATCCTGGCTCTGGTGGTGGCAGTGGAGGAGGGACGGGCAGTGGAACATCAATCAACATTACTGGCTGGGCTCCTGATGCCAAACCAAAAATTGATAAGGATCAGGTAGATGAAGGAATGGTTAAATTCCGCATAAAGATTGACGATCAAGGCAATATAATCTCTGTGGTTGCGGTTGAGAGAACCATTAGTGCCGCCGCAGTTGAAGTCTGTAAGCGCGAAGTAGAAAAGCTCACTTTTACGCCTACTTCTGAGAATCCCAATCCTGCGCCCACCTCTACCGGGTACATTACTTTTATCATTAAGTCCCGATAACAATTAACAATTAACAATTAACAATTAACAATTACCACATCCGCCTATCTCCCCATCTGCACATCATTTGAATGAATTACCAAGAAACGCTGGATTATCTTTACCAAAGCCTGCCGATGTTTCACCGCATTGGGGCTGTGGCACTAAAGCCTGACCTTACTAATACAATAGCCCTTTGTCGACAACTCGATAATCCGCAACATCGCTTTCGAACTATTCACGTCGCAGGTACCAACGGCAAGGGCAGTACGTCCCACATGCTGGCCGCTATTTTGCAATCGGCTGGCTATAAAGTAGGTCTCTATACTTCGCCTCATCTCAAGTCATTTACCGAACGTATACGTATCAATGGCGAGGAGATTGACCAAGAGACGGTTGTGCGTTTTGTGGAGCAGAATAAGGATTTCCTGGAAAAACTTCAGCCTTCCTTTTTCGAAATGACGGTGGGCATGGCCTTTGACTATTTTGCCCACCATAAGGTAGATTTAGCAGTGATAGAGGTTGGCTTGGGTGGCCGACTGGATTCAACCAACATTATTACGCCAGAATTATCGGTTATTACCAATATTGGCTACGACCATCAGTATATATTGGGTCATACATTGCCGGAGATTGCTTATGAAAAAGCAGGAATTATCAAGCCAAATGTGCCCGTGGTTGTCAGTGAACGGCAGTCAGAAGTAGCTTCAGTGTTTGAGGGAAAGGCCGCACAAGAGAATGCAGCCCTATATTTTGCTTCTGATCGATACCGGATGCATTCGCAAGGAATCAGCATGGGGAAATTAGTAGCGGATGTATTTGAAGAAAATAAACTAACGTATGCTTCGCTCAACTCAGAATTGACGGGTGGATATCAATTAAGGAACCTGCCTGGTGTATTGCAGGCAGTGGAGATTTTGGAAAAGAAAGGATATAGAATAGGAGAGGAGGCCATCCGTAAGGGAATTGAACAAGTTTGTACGCTGACTGGCTTAAAAGGCCGCTGGCAAACCCTTGGCCTGAATCCTTTAATTGTATGTGATACCGGCCATAACGAAGACGGTATTCGGGCTGTGATGGCTCAAATTCATTCTGTATTGTACCAGCAATTATACATTGTATTGGGTGTAGTCAGAGACAAAGACCTGAGTAAAATTCTGCCTCTATTCCCGCAGAATGCCCATTACTACTTTTGTCAACCCAATATTCCCAGGGCATTACCAGCCAACCTCTTGCAGGAGGAAGCAGCGAAATATGGCCTGACTGGCCAACTCATCCTGGAAGTAAACCAAGCCATTGCCCAAGCCAAGAGCCAAGCCAATCCCAACGACCTGATTTTCATCGGTGGCAGTACCTTTGTTGTAGCAGAAATAGAGGATTTATAGTTATTCTGATGAAGGTCGGCAGCGTTATAAACGCTGCCGACCTTGCTCGGATGCTAGAGGAGCTACACTCATTTGCTTCCTTCTAATAGTCTAGTTGCCTGATTCCAAGAATCAAATTCGGATCGGGGCAAAGACGCAGGTATTTTTCCCTTTCCGACAGACCACACACGCCTGGAAAGTCACCCTGGAGACCCTGCATGTCCGTGATGACCTGGAAATGCAGGTGCGGAGGCCAGTCGCCATTGATAGGGTAATTACCGATGTCGGCAAACTTCTCGCCTTGCTCTATTGTCTTACCGGTGTAAAGCCCTTCTAGCGAAGCCAGGCTGAGATGCCCATAGAGTGTATAGAAAGGAATTTCCTCCAATCTATGCTCCAGGATGATGGTGGGGCCATAATCCCCAAATTGGTCATTATATTGGAAGCTGTGGACTTTACCCGCTAATGGCGCAAAAATAGGCGTACCAGCCACCGCCCAAATATCGATGCCCACATGTATACTTCTGGGTTCGCCTTTCTGCTGAAAATGCTCAGAACGGCGATAGATATATCGGTTTTCGTTATAACCACCCACGGCTACCGCTGCACCAGCTTTGGCCATAGCACCGAAAACATAATCAGTAAAAGCTTTGGTGCTCGACAAGTTGACTGTGTGAAGTGCAGCGTTGGCTGCTGTTAAGTCCAGCACCAGCACATTTTCCTTTTCCCATTGGAATAGAATGACCGGATTGAAATGCTGTTGATGCTTTTGAAGTATAGTGGCTACTGTCATGGCTTGTGAAAATAGTGGTTTGTATGGCTGTTACGCAAGGGAATATTACGATTGAGCATTTGAAGAAGCTAGCATTTTGCCTTATATTTACTTGTATACGTATTTTTATCCTACTTACTCCTTTTTAATCCCTTGCATGGAAGCTACCCAAACAGTCCAGCAGAAGAGTAAATACCCCAAAAGCGTTCCCTATATTATTGGCAACGAAGCAGCCGAAAGGTTTAGTTTCTACGGTATGCGTGCGATATTGCCTACTTTTTTGGTCGCCCAGTTTTTTAATCCTGCCCACAACCCGGCTTTACAAACGGTAGCCGAAGCGCAGGCCAATGAACAGACCCATTTTTTCGTTGCCTTGGCTTATACCATGCCTTTAGTGGGCGGGATATTGTCTGATTGGTTTTTCGGAAAATATAAAGTTATCCTTTACATTTCACTCGTTTATTGTCTTGGGCATTTGACCCTATCCCTTTTTGATACCAATTTGTCTGGCTTCACCTTTGGGCTGGTATTAATTGCTTTTGGGGCTGGGTGTATCAAGTCCTGCGTGTCGGCCAACGTAGGCGACCAGTTTGATGTCTCGAACCAACACTTGATGTCGAAGGTATACGGATGGTTTTATTTTAGTATCAATGCTGGGTCAGTTTTCGCCACAGTGCTTATCCCTCTTATTTATTCTAAATACGGTGCCTCCTGGGCTTTTGGAGTACCAGGCATTCTGATGGCTTTGGCTACGCTGATTTTTTGGCTAGGAAGAAAAAGTTACATCAAGCTTCCTCCTTCTGGTATCAAAAAAGACAACTTTATTACGATATCATTGTATGCACTCACGCATCAGGGGAAAAAGCAACAAGGGCAGGATTGGCTGGATGTGGCCATTGGCAAATTTCCTGCCGAGACGGTTGAAGGAATCAAAGCAGTTTATCGTGTGCTGATCGTGTTCGCTTTTATTCCTGTTTTTTGGGCTCTGTGGGATCAGTGTTTGTCGGAATGGGTATTGCAGGCGACCAAGTTAGATTTAAATGTGTTGGGATATACTTTTCTCGCCGAACAAATTCAAACGGTTAATCCCTTCTTCTTACTCACTTTAATTCCTGTTTTTACCTACGGAATTTATCCATTCTTTGAAAAATTGGGCATTAAGACTACGCCTCTTAGAAGAATAGGAACAGGTTTGGCTTTAACAGCGCTATCTTTTGTAGTCATTGCGCTTATTCAGGAACAAATTGACGCAGGGCATCAGCCTTCAATAGGGTGGCAACTTATTGCCTACTTTATCTTATCGGCTGGGGAGGTATTGGTTTCTATTACAGGGTTGGAATATGCTTATACGCAGGCACCCAAGTCGATGAAAAGTACGATGTCCGCGATCTGGTTCTTAATGGTGGCTATCGGTAATCTTTTTGTATCCATGATTAACAACAGCATTGCCAATAAAGGCTTCTTTGCCCAATTGGAAGGCGCTACTTATTATTGGTTCTTCGTTGGGCTGATGAGTGCTTTTGTGGTAGTCTTTGCACTGATTTCCGGGAAAATGAAGGAGAAGAGCTATATTATTAATGATGCCGTAAGCCTTGATAGCGCTGGCTAGTAGGAGCATATAGTTTTGATTTCATACCATTTCGACCAGGTGATCTACCGCCTGCGTCCTAACTCTCCAAGGGTTTCAAACCCTTGGAGAGTTTTCTTGATACTGAATTTGACATTTGAGATACCTACTTTATGTCTTTAGACCATCTGAGAGAGGAAGATATATACCTAAATTGACTCTTGTAAAACAAGATGTTAAGGATTGCAACAACTTGACAATGGTGCAACTACGACAAATGAAGAAGTCAAACATATAGTGAAAACATGGCAGAAGTAATTTGGTCAAGTTTTGCTTTGGATGATTTGCGATCCAGCCACCATTCCCATTCCGAACTTACAACCCGTCAATCTTCACGTCGACGCGGCCGGTGGCCAATACTACGGCTACGATAGAATTCGGGGTGATGTATACTTTGTCAGGCTTGATGTCGGCTAGTTGGCCGTTTAGGGTAATGCCTTTGGCTACGTGGTTGTTGGTTAAGCCCGTTTGGATAATCTTTCGGGCTTCGTCTATCTGGGCACTGACCGGAAGGCGGAAGGATTCCTGCATCATTCGCGTGAACTTGCCTTGCATCAACCAGTTGGCCGTTTTGAAGAGTTTGTTTTTAGTATCCAGGTCATAGTCCAGGTTTTGCAACGAAAGCGTTTGGGTGGCAGGATCGTAATAAGGCTTGCCTTTAAGATAAACACTGCCGTTGATACTTCCTTTCAGTCCCGCCTTGATAACCAGGTTTTCGCCGCTACCATACAAATCTATTGCCGTTACCTCCACATTGTACTTGCCTTCTTTGAAAGAATATTTTTGCCCCACCAATTCCTTGGTCAGTATTTGAGTCGCGTATTGGTGCGATATTTCTCCACTGAGACCCACCTGAAAATCATCGGGTACTTGCGAAACGATGCTTAGGTTGGGGACTGTGGTGTTGGGAGTGGAGGCAGGCTTTTGCCCGATAACTGTTTGCGTATAGGCCTTGATTCCCAGCGAAGCACGGGTACGGTTGCCAAGCCCAACAAACGGCGTCATAATCACCTCGGTAGGCATAATTTTCAGCCAGGTATCGTATTGTTTGGAAAGCTGAATCGGGTTTTGCATCCAGGTCCAGGCTTGCTGTACAAAGGGCTTGATATCTATTTTATCTTTTACTTCGCGGTCTACCATAGTGGCCAATTGGCCTTGTTGCTGGTCAATAATGTCGCCGACGATGGAGGCCAGCGGGATTTCGATGGGGCCAAAGCGCAGTACTGGCTTGGTTATCCAGTCGAAACCATTGGCAGAAGTTAGTGTATTTACTTTCCAATCGCTGCCTAAAGCGAGTTTGGTGGCAAATTTTACGTCGATCTCAAATTCTGTTTCCCGGAAATCCTGTAATTCAATACCAAACTGGTTGAACTTATAGCCCGCCTTCGCCCATATTTTCAGTGGCATGGTAATATTAAATACATCGCCCCGGGCTTCTATTTTCGGACTGCTTTTCTTCCAGACCTTTATCAGCAAGTTATCGCCGCCGTTGTTGTCAGGGTCGTTGTCTTCGTACAGCAGTTCTTTAAGCTGACTATTGAGTTGTCGCTCTATTTCGGCCATGGGAATTTCCACGGGAATGTTCACGATGGATAAGTGTTGCTTTCCTGTAAGGCTGTCCGTATGATAGCTTTCTATGGGCGCTTTACTGCCTACTTCGTTTTTGCTTTTTTTACATGCCCCTACCCACGGGAGAACAGCAAGAATCAGAAGGACTTTGAGCCGGTTTTTCTTCATTTGTTATTTAATCTTAACCTTGGTAGCACCATAGCCAAACTTTTCTTTCTGGGCATCTTCAAAATATTGCACGTGCAGGTGGCGACCCAGGCGTTTGTGTAGCTCCATCCGCAAAGTGCCATTACCCAGGCCGTGGATGAAGGTAATATCGTGCATGCCGCTGGCTATGGCGTTCTCCAGGTTCCTCTCAAACGTTTCTAACTGCATTTTTAACATTTCATTCTTGCTCATTCCGGCAAAATCTTTTGTGAGCTGCTCAATGTGCAAGTCGACAGTAGAGGCAGGTTTGCTGAGGGCAACGACGGGCGTAGACGAGCTTACTTGGCTCTGAATCTTATCCATTATTTTCTCTGGTTGAATATCCACGTGTTCCAGGTCGATCTGAAATAAATGGGCTTCCTGGTCTAACAAAGGCGCTTTTTGCTTGCTCTTGAAGAAGGTATTGGTTCTGAATCGCATTTTCCTGACCATGGGTGCCGGGAGTGTATTTGCCCCTTCCTTGTGAAAAAGCAACTGGATGACCAAAACTGGCCAGTTCTCAAATTGGCTGGCGATCATTTCTTTGATCCGAAGAGATGTTTTTCTTTTCAACAGGCCAGTAGTCAGTCCTTTGTATTGCGAACCAGTTTCTTCGCCCAAGGTAAAAGGAATTTCCCAGTCGGTATTGTTGAGTAGGTAAAGGCTCATTTCCCGGTCGTTCAAGGGTAAAAAAGCAAGGTAGACGCCTTTGCTGGCAAAAACGGTACTGACCGGTCGGTTAGATGGCTTTATCTCCGCCTCATTCTCCGTTTCCCGTTTCATCAAGCGGGTTTCGTCAGCAGAGACTACGGCTAATTCACTCCTCAATACGGGTATTCTAAAACCAGCTTCAATTTCAACCTCCACCAGTTGCTTATCCATGAAGCGCGTAATTACGCCTTCTTCGCGCCCGTGCAACATCCTTACTTTATCTCCTATATTCATTTGCTGAAATTATTTTTTACAAATCATTATGCCAACAAGAATAATAATTGAGGGCTCTTAATGGCTTTTGGATCAAAGCGCAAAGGTAGGAAGGTTAGCTGACTTGAGGCTTATTCTTAGGAGATGATGGGGAAAACGGCCAGTTGTTTTGGCAAAGTTTAATAACTTTGGCTAGGATTTTTAAATCCTTAACCAAGTCAAACTTAAAAATAAATCTCATGAAAAAGGTTCTTGTCCTTGCCGTGTTTGTATGTAGCACGCTTTTATCGGGCGTAAGCCAGGCGCAGATCAATACGCCTCAGCCCAGTCCTGGCGCCTCGCTGACCCAAAAGGTAGGCTTGACGGACGTTACTGTAAATTATTCCCGTCCTAGTGCCAAAGGACGCAAGATTTTTGGCGATTTGCTTCCTTATGGCAAACTGTGGCGTACGGGCGCTAATGGCGCGACTAAACTTACTTTCAGCGATGAGATAATGTTGGATGGCAAGAAAATTCCTGCGGGAGAGTATTCGCTTTTTACTATTCCTGGCATAACTGATTGGACAGTTATTCTTAACAACAATGCCAAGGCAGGAGTAAATGATTACAAGCAGGAGGAAGACGTTGTCCGCTTTACGGTGAAGCCAATTGCCCTTCTGACTAAAGTAGAGACTTTTACTATTCAAGTAAGCGACCTTGCCCCTAACTCTTCTGCTTACCTGGATTTGATGTGGGAAAAAACTTTGGTGCGCATCAAAATAGCTGCCGATGTGGACAGTAAAGTAATGGCTCAGATTAAAGAGCAAATAATTGATGGTACTCCCAAAGATTCAAGTGCGTATTTTCAGGCAGCAGCTTATTATTACGAAGCCAATAAAGACCTGAATCAGGCTTTAACATGGGTAAATAAGGTTACTGCGAAGGATCCTAAATTTTGGATGCTACACTTGAAAGCAAAAATTCAGGCGAAACTGAGAGATACCAAAGGAGCCATTGCTTCGGCTAAGCAATCCATCGAACTGGCCAAAGCGGCTAAAAACGACGATTACGTAGCCTTGAACGAAAAGTTAATTGCTAAGTTGACAGCAAAGAAATAGTTAGCTTTAAGCTGTCAGCTGTCAGCTTTGAGCTATCCGTAATTTAGCATACGGCGTTCTACATTCAGTCGCCAGTATTCAACTCTTCAATGATTGATACCAGCTATTGCTGTCTTTTGAAAATTATCTTAAAAAGGCTCTCTATTTCGATGGGGAGCCTTTTTTGTTTTTACTTATCCAAGGCTTTGACTGAATTTTACGCAAGTAAACTTAAACCAGTCAATTATGGTTAGAGGAAAAATATCCCCAGCAGACATTTATTAGCCATTTAATTAGCACACATTGGCTCCTCTTGAGAGGGCAAAAGAAACCAAAAGAAAGAAGAGTTTAATCTTAACATTGACTACAGACAATAATTGGAAGCTATCGAGACCAGAACTACCCACGATACCACCGGCATTTTAGGACATCCCAGCGGACTGACGACCCTTTTCTTCACCGAAATGTGGGAACGGTTTAGCTTTTACGGTATGAGAACCCTGCTCATATTGTACATGACTGCTCCTGTAGCTTACGGTGGGCTAGCCTTCAATATTCCTAAGGCCGCCTCTATTTATGGCACTTATACCATGTCAGTCTATTTACTGGCACTTCCTGGCGGCTTCATTGCCGATCGCTTTCTGGGCGCACGGTATGCGGTATTGCTGGGCGGAATCATTATTGCGCTGGGCCATTTCTCCATGATTTTTGCTCCACTGCCTTTTTTCTATACTGGCTTAACCCTGATCGCTATCGGTACTGGCTTGCTCAAACCCAATATCAGTGCAATGGTGGGCAGCCTGTACCGGCAAAACGACCCGCGCCGTGATAGTGGGTTTTCTATCTTTTTTATGGGCATTAATATCGGAGGGATGTTGGCTAGCGTCGTTTGTAGCTATTTAGCACAGAGTGAGAGCTTTAAGGATTTCCTAGCGGCACTCGGCTTCAATCCCAATAGCAGCTGGCATTGGGGCTTTGGGGCAGCAGCCGTGGGTATGGGTTTGGGGCTTATTCAATACTTAACTCAACAAGATAGATTGGCCCAGATAGGTTTAAGAGAGGAGAAAATAATTTCTATTCACGTAGAAACAAACCCCCTCACTCAGCAAGACTGGAAACGGATGTTGGCTATTTTTATCTTATTCTTCTTCACAATCATCTTTGGTACAGCTTCCGAACAGGTAGGTTCTAGCCTGAATTTATTTGCCGATCGACTTACCCGTACTCAAATCCTTTCGTTTTCTTTTCCTTCGGGGTTGTTTCAGTCACTTACTGGCTTTTATGTCTTGTTACTGGCTCCCATATTCTCTATTTTATGGATTCGCCTGGGGGATCGCCAGCCTTCTACAACCGCTAAATTTAGCCTGAGTCTATTCTTTCTAGGCCTGGCTTTTTTACTAATGGTTCCTGCCTGCCTTCAAGCAGCCTCGGGTAAAGTGAGTCCGTTATGGCTGTTAGGCTTTTTCTTTTTGCTGGAAGTGGGTTCGGTCATGTTAAATACGGTAGGGCTAAGTACCATTACCAAATTGGCTCCGGCTAAGTTGGTAGGCATTATGATGGGCGTATGGTTTCTGGCAAGTGCCATTGCCAGCAAAACGGCGGGCTATTTCGCAGGCTTATTTGACGAAAGCAAGCCTGCGATGATGGCTGAGCTATTTGGCTTTGTTTCATTGCTGGTACTGGTTTCTGCGGGCATACTGGCCTTACTTATGCCCCTCATGCGGCGGCTGATGGGAGGAGTGAAATAAATTTATGTGCTGATTGGCTTAGCCTGGAAAAGAAATTTTACCCATGGAAACATTAGGAATGCCTTGCTGTCCCGAACCGAAACTGACATTTCCTCCCACCAATGCTTCATTGGCTAGTATGGCAAATAATACGGCTTCCTTGGCATCGGGCAGAATGTGTAAGTCAGCGGTTGTATGGAACTGGCAGTAGGGGAGCAGCCGCTGTAGGTGGCTCATAAGCACCGGGTTGTGCATGCCACCGCCACTGGCGTACAAGTGAAAGTTTCGATTTGCTCCGCCGCAACGCTCTATGGCCAGCGCAATTCCTTCGGCACTGAAGGCAGTCAGGGTAGCGATTAAGTCCTGTGGGCTGAGGTGGTTGGTGCCGCTTTTCTCCTGCGCTCTCCGCACGTATGTTCGACTGAATAGTTCCGGGCCAGTCGTTTTAGGGAAATCAGCTTCAAAGAAAGGATTATCTAATAGAGCTTTGAGTAACTCATTATCTACTTTTCCACTGGCAGCAATTTCTCCGTTGTCATCAAAGGATTTGCCTGGGAAGAACTCCTGCGTAAAAGCGTCAATCAAGGTATTGCCCGTCCCCACATCGGTAGAAAACATCTCTTCGGGATTCAGGGTGGCCGGCAAATAAGTGAAGTTAGCAATACCGCCCATATTGAGCATTAGCCGATCTTCGCCCCGTTTGGAAAAAAGCAGATAGTCGCCATATACTGCCAAAGGAGCGCCTTCGCCTCCGGCTGCCACGTGTTTTTGCCGGAAGTCGCTTATCGTTAGAATGCCTGTGCGTACTGCGATATGATCGCCATCGCCGATTTGTAGCGTGGCATTGGGGAATTTTTCCAGGCGGTGCAGAATTTTAGGGGCGTGAAAAACAGTTTGTCCGTGGCTGGCTATGCAATCTACTTCGGCTGGAGCAATATTCCATTGGGCTAAACATTGCAACACCAATTCTCCGTGCAATTGACCAATCCAGGCATTGAGCAGGCACAAATGTTGGAAGTCAATTTCTTTCTTAGCAAATACCTTCCGAATTTCCTTCTTGATGTCCTGGCTATACACCACTGTTTCGAACGCTTCTACGACTACTTGCGTGCCCGTGCCATTGCCTTCAAACCGACACAAAGCCACGTCCAGCCCATCGAGCGAGGTGCCCGACATTAGCCCAATAATGCGGCGTTGGGGCTTTTGAGCCATTTGGAAAAGATGGGCGAGGTTCTTATTCATTTTGCTGAAAGGCCAAAAAAAGAAGGTGGCATCCTTCGATGTCACCTTCTTTCCTATATGAATGATTTCTGAGATTAGTTAACTGGTGCCGACGTAGTACCTTTTCC
>JAZKGK010000115.1:0-4397 GCA_040385915.1 Bacteroidota bacterium | reverse complement strand
GATAAATAAAATTAGTTTGGCAGCCAATGATTTTCAATTGGTTATCAAAAAGCGTTGCCTTAATTTTTGATATGTAAAAATATAACTTCTATGAAAGCAAGGTATTTAAAATAATATTAGGGACAAAAAGTTAGCAATAAAAGGTGTTGAATAAAATTAGTTTACGCCGCTGCACTAAAAGTAGCTCAGTCTTTAAACCATAAAAGCAAGGGCGCATCAGCCCTTGCTTTTATGGTTTAACTTGTAACAAGCCCTTATACGGCTAACTTAGACAGGTAGTCGTAATTCATTTTCATGCTTTCGATGGAAGGACGGGTAAAGCTTTCTTGCTCTACGATGAAATGTTTCATCCCCGCGGCTTGTGCAGCTTTCAATAGTTCAGGAAAGTTCAAAGAACCGCTGCCTATCTCAGTATTTTTAGTTTTGTCTTGTTTATCCATATCCTTCACGTGGCCCAGCGGGAATCGGTTTGGGTACTTCTTGAAGTAAGCCAGAGGATCTTGGCCGCCAGCAGCAACCCAGTAAATATCCATTTCCCACTGCACGAGCGCGGGGTCGGTATTTTCGATCATGTAGTCGTATAGCATGACATCGCCCACCTTCTTAAATTCGAAGTCGTGGTTGTGGTAAGCAAACTGCAAACCGGCTTTTTTACAGATTTCGCCTGTTTTGTTAAATAACGCTGCCGTCTGTTTCAAGTCTTCGGGTGTTTTACGCAAGCTTTCGTCCATCCAGGCGCAGGTCAGGTACTTCTGTCCGGTTTCGGCGGCTTTTCCTGCTAGCTCTTCAAAGTTTTGCAGCATGGTCGCTTGTTGCCAGGAACCCGATTTGCCCGTTTTGGCACCTGAGCCAAAGTGGCTGCTCACCAGCGTTAAGCCCATCCCGTCTAACAAAGCTTTGAATTCTTTAGGAGCCAATCCGTAATAATGACCTTTTTCGCCAGGGTACGACTCTATTTCTTTGTAGCCTATGGTCGCTAATTGCTGCAAAGTTCCTTTCAGGTCTTTCTCAATCACGTCTTTCACCGACCATAATTGTATACCGATCGAGCCGAGATTTCTCCCCGAAGTGATTGCCGTGGCAGCACAGCCTGGAAATAATAATCCGCTGATTGCCAGAGCACTGGCATTTTTCAAAAATTTTCTTCTGTCGGCCATTGTGTAGTTAGGTTTTAGTTGTTAGGTTGCAATCTTGAAATATTTTCACCCATCAGCACATCATCTATTGTTCTTCATAATGATACGTTAATCCACCATCGACATAGTAAGTCGAGCCGGTGACATACCCTGCATCATCAGACGCCAGGAAAGCGACTAGGGCCGCCACCTCTTCGGGTTTGCCCAGGCGTTTCATCGGTATATTTTTCAGCACATTTTTCAGCAACTTAGGCGTTTCCATCAGGTGCTTGTTTATGGGCGTGGCAATGGCTCCCGGCGCTACATTATTGATACGAATCTGGAAGGGAGCCAGCTCAGTAGCCAGGTTTCGGGTGAGCATTTGCAGGCCTCCTTTGCTGGCACAATACGAGGCAAAGTGAGGGAAAATGATTTCTTCGTGCACAGAACTCATATTCACAACCACGCCAGGGCGGTTATGCTTCTGGCAGTATTTAACAAAAGTCTGGATTCCAAAAAATACGCCTTTCAGGTTGGTATCCAGTACAAAATCATACTCCTCTTCTGTAACCTCCCAGAAGTCGCGGTTTTTCTCTACACCAGCGTTATTTACCAACACATCTAGTTGGCCGTACACCTCTATCGCTTTGTTTACCAGGTCAATAACATTCTGAGTAACACTGATGTCTGCCTGGATGAACGTGGCTCGGCGGCCAAGGGCAGTAATCTTCTCTATCATCCCTTGTCCTCGCTCGTCCAGTTTCCTGCCGTTTAGTATAATATCGGCTCCTTCGCTGGCCATCCGAATGGCGCAAGCGGCTCCAATACCCTGGGTACTGCCCGTAATAAGGGCTACTTTTCCTTCAAAACGAGTCATAAATAGATTTTTTGTTAATTGTCAATTGAAATGGATTTTGTCTACGGGGTTTACTTTACTTTCAGTGCAGCTTTGACGCAGCCATTTACGCAGTGCTAGTATACTAAAGAATATTTACTATTAGCACTGGCCGATCGCATAATCTGTTGATTCAGGGATTTGAAACCTATTTTTTGCCTCTTCGTATATCTACCTGATTTTATTTATTTGAACAACGGATTAAAGTGTAAAGTATTTTTTACTTACAATCAACAAGAGCATTTTTGGGAAAGGGAATGATCTTGTTGATAATGGGAAGCTTTTTCTCCCAATTATATTTACATATTTTAATTGATGACTATGTAAAGGTGTGTGTATCCCATTTTTTGAACTGATCAGATTACTATTAGCCAACCTTCCTGCATAAGCCAAGGGTTAACTACGCTTATCGTTATTCTTTTCCTTAGTTTAAGGCGTGTATTGGCATTCTATACTTGACTAAAAGTAAAATCGCTCTTAACCTACTTGCAAACTTAACTATCCATTGATTATCAGTTGAATGAAAACAAATAACATGAATCCAGCGAATCATCCCTTGCAATTTTTAAAAATACCGACTGGTATCGAAGGGTTAGACGAAGTGCTGGATGGAGGCTTGCCCCAAGGAAGACCGACGTTAGTATGTGGCAGCGCAGGTTGCGGAAAAACCTTAATGGCCATGGAATTCCTGATTCGCGGAATACAGCATTTCAACGAGCCCGCCGTGTTTATGGCATTCGAAGAAACGTCAGAAGAGTTGACCCAGAATGTTGCTTCACTGGGGTTTGACTTGAAAGCACTCATGGCTGACAAAATGCTGAAGGTAGATTACGTGCACATAGACCGATCAGAAATAGAAGAGACCGGGCAATATGATTTGGAGGGATTATTTATCCGGTTAGGATACGCCATTGATTCTATTGGAGCCAAGCGGGTGGTATTAGATACGATCGAAACCCTGTTTTCTGGTTTAGATAACGAAGCCATTTTACGGGCAGAGTTACGGAGGCTATTTCGTTGGTTGAAAAATAAAGGCGTCACGGCGATCATAACCGCCGAAAGGGGAGATGGGGCACTTACCAGGCAAGGACTGGAAGAATACGTATCTGATTGCGTGATTTTGCTGGATAACCGCGTCATAGATCAAATAACTACCCGGCGTCTGCGGGTAGTTAAATACCGCGGAAGTATGCACGGCACCAACGAATATCCCTTCCTAATTGACAATGACGGCATTTCTGTATTGCCCGTTACTTCGCTGATGTTGGATCACGAAGTTTCCAACGAAATTGTGTCTTCGGGTATTCCGGCCTTGGATGAAATGTTTGGTGAAAACGGTTATTACCAGGGAAGTAGCATCCTGTTGACAGGTACCGCAGGAACGGCAAAAACTACTTTTGCTAATTCTTTTGCCCAAGCCATTTGTCGGGATAACAAACGCTGTCTGTTATTTGCGTTTGAAGAGTCGCCTAAGCAACTCATCCGCAATATGCAATCGGTAGGCATTGATCTTCAGCCATTCATGGAGAATGGTTTGCTCAATATTCAAGCTTCCCGACCAACGCTACACGGGCTAGAAATGCACCTGGTAAAGATTCATAAATTGATAAGGAAATTCAAACCAGCGGCGGTAATTATTGATCCCATCAGCAATCTGATTACCATAGGCCAGCTAGGTGAAGTGCGCAGTATGCTTACCCGCCTCATCGACTTCTTGAAAGTAAATGGGATTACCGCCTTATTTACCTCTTTAACCGTGCCCAGAGGCAGCAGCCTGGAACTGACCGAAGAAGGCGTTTCGTCTTTGGTAGATACCTGGATTCTGCTGCGGGATATGGAAGGGATAGGTGAACGAAATAGGGGATTAAGCATTTTGAAATCAAGGGGCATGGCGCATTCTAACCAGGTTCGTGAGTTTGTTGTATCCAAGCAGGGCATTGAATTACTAGACGTAAACATTGGGCCGGCTGGCGTGCTGACTGGCTCGGCCAGAATGGCTTATCGCCTACAGGAAAAAGCCCATGATGCGGCTTATCAAAACGAATTGGAGAGAAAGGACCGGGAATTAGATCGGAAACGCAAAGTATTAGAAGCAACCATTGCCAACTTGCGGACTGAATTCGAATCGGTAGAAGAAGAACTGAAACGCATGCATATGCAGGAGCAAGTAAAGATGGATATGCTTTCCACCGGAAGAAAGGAAATGGCTGAAGTTAATCCAATAAAAAGTAAGTAGTTAGCTGTTAGTGATTAATGGGTGTTTTATGGCAAGTAAACCTCCAAAGTCTACTACCTAAAGTCTACTTGCTGACACCTGAATTTTTGTTACTATCTGACCTTTCGCAGGCCAAATTTTTTGAAAAGTCCTAAAAAAGTTTAAGAATAAG